>JAOPUY010000448.1 GCA_025963265.1 Frankiales bacterium
TGCCCTCGTCGGAGCTGTATTCGGATTCGCGCCACCTGCAGCACTAGCTCGCTGCGCTGGCGCCGCATTCCGTGCGTCGATTGCTCGGTATCCCCGGCTGAACCGAGCTAAACGCGCACGGAACAGGTTCTGACCGCCTGGCGGTAGCCGAACTCAGCTGGTCGCGTGGACCCGGTAGACGTCGAAGACGCCCTCGACGCCGCGAACCGTGCGCAAAAGGTGGCCGAGGTGCTTGGCTTCGGCCAGCTCGAAGGTGAACCGCGAGACGGCCACGCGGTCCCGGTTGGTGGACACCGAGGCCGAGAGGATATTCACCCGCTCGTCGGAGAGCACTCGGGACACATCCGAGAGCAAGCGGTGCCGATCCAGCGCCTCGACCTGAATCGAGACCACGAACACCGAATCGGCGGAGGGCGCCCACTCAACGGGGACCAGCCGGTCCTCCTGCTCGAGCAGCGCGCTGGCGTTCGTGCACGTGAGCCGATGCACCGAGATAGCGCCGCCGCGGGTGATGAAGCCCAAGATCTCGTCGCCCGGCACCGGTGTGCAGCAGCGGGCTAGCTTGACGTAGACGTCGGTCATCCCTGAGACCATCACGCCGGCGTTGCCGTTGGCGGTCCGTCGGGTCGACTGCGGCCGCGTCGGGATCTCAGTCTCGGCCAGGCCCTCGATCGCGCCCTCGACGCCGCCGAGCGAGGTGACGAGCTTCTGCACCACGGACTGGGCCGACACGTGACCCTCGCCGACCGCCACGTACAGCGCCGTGATGTCGGTCAGATGCATCTCGCGGGCGATCGTCACGAGTTGATCGCCGCCGAGCAGGCGCTGCATCGGCAGCGAGGACTTGCGCATCGCCCGAGTCAGGGCCGTCTTGCCCGCCTCGACCGCGTCCTCGCGACGTTCCTTGGCGAACCACTGCCGGATCTTCGTCTTAGCCCGGGGAGACGCGACAAAGGCCAGCCAGTCGCGCGAGGGTCCCGCGCCCTCGGCCTTGGAGGTGAACACCTCGATCGTGTCGCCGTGGTCGAGCTTCGTCTCCAGCGCGACCAGCTTGCCGTTCACCCGGGCGCCGATACAGCGGTGTCCGACGTCGGTGTGCACCGCGTAGGCGAAGTCGACCGGCGACGAGCCGGCCGGCAGGCCCACCACGTCGCCCTTGGGCGTGAAGACGTACACCTCCTGCGCACCCAGATCGAAGCGCAGGGTGTCGAGGAACTCTCCTGGCTCCTGCGCCTCGCGCTGCCAATCGAGCAGCTGCCGCAGCCACCCCATCTCATCGCTCACCGCAGCCGGCGTCGCCGCCTGGCCGCCGAGGCCCTTGTACTTCCAGTGCGCGGCGATGCCGTACTCAGCGGTGCGGTGCATGCCCTGCGTCCGGATCTGCAGTTCGACCGGCTTGCCGCCCGGTCCGATCACTGTGGTGTGCAGCGACTGGTACATGTTGAACTTCGGCATCGCGATGAAGTCTTTGAAGCGCCCCGGCACCGGCTGCCAGTTCGCGTGGATGACGCCCAGGGTGCCGTAGCAGTCCCGCTCGGACTCGACGAGGACGCGGATGCCGACCAGGTCGTAGATGTCGGTGAACTCCCGACCACGCACGATCATCTTCTGGTAGATCGAGTAGTAGTGCTTGGGCCGGCCGTAGACGTCCGCCTTGATGCCGCCGTTTTTCAGGTCCATCTGCACCCGGGCGATCACCTCATTGAGGTAGACGTCCCGCTGCGGCGCCCGCTCGGCGACGAGTCGGACGATCTCGTCGTACCGCTTCGGGTACAGCGTGGCGAAGGCGAGATCCTCGAGCTCCCACTTGATGGTGTTCATGCCCAGTCGGTGAGCCAGCGGGGCCAGCACCTCTAGCGTCTCGCGGGCCTTGCGCTCCTGCTTGGCCGGCGGCAGGAAGCGCAGCGTGCGCATGTTGTGCAGCCGATCGGCCAGCTTGATGACGAGCACCCGTGGGTCGCGAGCCATCGCGACGATCATCTTGCGGATGGTCTCGGCCTCAGCCGCCTCACCGAACTTGACCTTGTCGAGCTTGGTGACGCCCTCGACGAGGTGCGCGACCTCGGCCCCGAACTCCTCGGCCAGTTCCTCGGTCGTCAGGCCGGTGTCCTCGACCGTGTCATGCAGCAGCGCCGCGACCAGGGTGGTCGTGTCCATGCCCAGCTCGGCCAGGATGGTGGCGACCGCCAGCGGATGGGTGATGTACGGGTCGCCCGACTTGCGCAGCTGACCGCGATGGCGTTCCTCAGCCAGGTCATAGCCCCGCTGCAACAGCTTGGCGTCGACTTTCGGGTGGGCCGCGCGGTGCACGGCCAACAAGGGTTCCAGCACGGGCTTGATGGCCGCCGGACGCTGGGTGGTCACGATCCGGCGCGCGACCCGGTCGCGAATCCGGCGCCGATGCGCTCCGGAGGCGGTCAGGTCCGCGGCGGCTTGTTCCACGCCCGACAGCGCCTTCGCCGCGATCGTGGCGGGCGACTTGGACGTCTGGTCAGCCTGTTCAGAGCCGTCAGCTGGTGCAGCCGGCGCGGGCAGCGCCTCGGCGTGGGCGATGTCCACCTGAGACTGGGCAGCCAGCAGTCGGGTGCGCGGGCGGGCGAAATCCTCCGCCTCGAACCCCTCGATTGCGGCCGGTTCAGATGCGCTCGGGCCGGTTGCCTCAGTAGTCAGCGGATCCTCCCCAGGGCCGACGGCGAGACGCCGTGTTCAGGCTTGTCCACTCCAGTCTATGCAGGCCGTCGAGGAGTCCTCCAGAAGCTTCGCCGTTGACCGGAAATCAGCTCTTCGGCGCGGTATCTTGTCTTCACTCATGCCGAGTGGAGCGGAGGGACGATGAAGCTCTGGAAGCGGCGCGAACCG
>JAOPUY010000449.1 GCA_025963265.1 Frankiales bacterium
GCGTAGACGCCGGTGTAGATCCCGCAGCCGCCGCTGGTCGAGCCGTCGGCCGTCATCTCGGTGTAGCAGCTCAGCGGCGAGCCGGGCGTGGCGCCGCTCCGGTGCATGCCGGTGCTCGCGCTCGGCACGGCCTCGGCCGAGGGCTCCCCGGTCTGCTCGGCGCCGTAGTCCCAGGTCAGGTCGAGCAGCGGTCGGTCCCGCTCGAGCGTGGAGCCGGCCAATCGCTCGCGCAGTTTGCGGCCCAAGTGGTAGAAGAAGTGCAGGTCGCTGCGGCAATCCCCGGGCGGCTCGACCGCCTTGTGGTGCCACTGCAGCACTCGCTGGGTCTGGGTGAACGTCCCGTCCTTCTCCACGTGCGAGGCCGCCGGGAAGAAGAAGACCTCGGTGGCGATGTCGGTCGTCTTGAGCTCACCGGTCTCGATCTCGGGGCTGTCCTTCCAGAAGGTGGCTGACTCGATCAGGTTGAGGTCGCGCACCACCAGCCATTTGAGATGAGCCATGCCCAGTCGCTGCATCTTGCCGTGGGCCGAGCCGACGGCCGGATTCTGGCCGAGCAGGAAGTAACCGTGGACTTTGTCGGCCAGCATGTCCATCACGGTCTGGTACGTGCCGTGATCCCCGGTGAGTTTAGGCAGGTAGTGGTAGGCGAAGTCGTTGTCCGCGGTGGCGGCTGGGCCCCAGTAGGCCTTCAGCAGACTGATCATGTAGGCGTCGGCCGCCGTCCAGAATCCCTTTTGCTCCTTGCTGGAAACCGTCTCCAGGTAGTCCGACAAGGTGTCGTGCTGGCCGACCTTCGGCATCGGGAGATAGCCCGGCAGCAGGTTGAACAGGGTCGGGATGTCGGTCGAGCCTTGAATGCTGGCGTGGCCGCGCAGGGCGAGAATGCCACCGCCCGGCCGCCCGATGTTGCCCAGCAGCAGTTGGATGATCGCCGCTCCGCGGATGTACTGCACCCCGACGGTGTGGTGCGTCCAGCCCACCGAGTAGACCCAGGCCGTCGTGCGATCCCGCCCGCTGTTGGCCGTCACCGCCTCGCACACCTGCTCGAAGAGCTCGGGCGCGACGCCGCACACCTCTTGGACGAGCTCGGGGGTGTAGCGCGCGTAGTGCCGCTTGAGCACCTGGAAGACCGTGCGCGGATCCTGCAGCGTCTCATCCCGGCTGACGTGGTGCGGTTCGATCGGCGCGCCGTGACCGCCCAGCTCGTGACCGGCGCCCCGCTCCCCCTGCGATTGCTCGCTCTCGGACTGGCTGGGCTTAGTCGGCGCATCCCGCTGACCCGGCGAGGCGATGTCGTCTTGACCGTCGTACTTCCAGGATGACGTGTCGTAGGTCGCGGTCTCGGGGTCATAGCCGGAGAAGACGCCGTCGAGGTCGTCGACGTCGACGAAGTCCTCGCGCAGCAGCGTCGCCGCGTTCGTGTAGGCCAGCACGTACTCCTTGAAGTACTTCTCCTTCGACAAGATGTAGTTGACGATGCCGCCCAGGAAGGCGATGTCGCTACCGGCCCGCAACGGCACGTGCGTGTCGGCCACGGCTGAGGTGCGGGTGAATCGCGGGTCGACGTGAATGACCTTCGCGCCGCGCGCCTTGGCCTCCATCACCCATTGGAACCCGACCGGATGGCATTCGGCCATGTTGGAGCCCTGAATGACGATGCAGTCAGAGTTCTGCAGGTCCTGCTGGAAAGACGTGGCGCCGCCGCGTCCAAACGAGGCCCCCAAACTGGGGACGGTGGCACTGTGTCAAATACGGGCCTGATTCTCGATCTGGATCGCGCCCATGGCGGTGAAGAGCTTCTTGATCAGGTAATTCTCTTCGTTGTCCAGCGTCGCCCCACCGAGGCCGGCGATGCCGAGCGTCCGCCGCAGCTTGCGGCCCTGGTCGTCGACGTCCTGCCAGGTCTGATCGCGGGCCTGCAGCACCCGGTCGGCGATCATGTCGGTGGCCGTCTCCAGATCGAGTGACTCCCACTCGGTGCCATACGGGCGGCGGTAGAGCATCGCGGTCTGCCGGCCCGGGCTGTTGACCAACTGCTCGCTGGCCGAGCCCTTCGGGCACAGCCGGCCCCGAGAGATCGGCGAGTCGGGATCGCCCTCGATCTGCACGACTTTCTCGTCCTTGACGAAGACCCGCTGCCCGCAGCCCACGGCGCAGTAGGGGCAGACGCTGCGCACGACTTTGTCCGCGGTGACGGTGCGGGGCTGGATGGCCTCGGTGGCCGGCGAGGTGACCGCGCTCCCGCGGCCGAGCGAGTCGTTTCCGAGGACTTGGCGCAGCACCGGCCAAGCGAGGACGGTCTTTCGGACGCTCACCCCAGGACACCTTTCGCCCGACTGCGCCGTGGTTTGGCTGACTTGACCCTACGCAGCGGCTCGCGCCGATTCAATGCCCGTCGAGCGCCGCCTTAGCGGCGCTCGTCGACTGGGCCGCAGTGCACGGGCAGGCCCTCGTCCAGCCAGGCCTGCACGCCGCCGATGACGTCGGTCGCCTCGACGCCCAGTTCGCGCAAGCTGCGCGCGGCCAGGCTCGAGCTGTAGCCCTGACGGCACAAGACGACGGTCAGCCGGCCCGAGCGCGCCTCCGGGATGCAGACCTCGCTGGTGGGGTCCAGCCGCCATTCGAGCACGGTGCGGTCGATGACCAGCGCCCCCGGGACCTCGCCCTGGGCCGCGCGCTGCCAGGGCGTACGGGTGTCGATCAACAGCGCGCCGTCCCGCTGCGCGGCCAGCGCCTGCTGCGGGCTCAGGCGGTTCAGGCCCCGCCGGCTCTCCTCAAGCTGCGCCTCGACGCGTCCCCCCGATCGGGCGCTGGGGTCGGCATAGGTTGGCATCAGTCTCCGACGTCGCTCTGTGGCCAGCCGAGCTGGGCTCGCCGGATTTCATTCTGGCACGCGGCGGCGGCCGCGGCGGGCGAGTGATCTTGGCTACGTCCACAGCGTAAAAAGCGTGTTTGGCGCTTCGGCGTAATCTCCGTCCCTCATGATGGGGGCATCACATGATCTTTACCGGGGGGTTGAGAGATGACAGACCAACAACCGACGATGGACGCGCAGCGGACACCGTTCGTGCCATCTGAGCGCGAAGCCGTCGTGGTTCAGCAGTACCGCCAGCGCCAGCAAGAGCGCCGGGCCGCGGTGGCCCAGCTGCATCGCACCCGCTCGTCCGCGTCTCGCCCCTGACGCGCGCGGCCCGTAGTCGGCTCGCCGGGCGAGCCTGGCCCGGTCGGCCCGGCTAACCCGACGGGCGCTCAGCCTCTGGCAAGCTCGGGACCACGATGTCCGGAGCGGGGCCCGTCCGAGACGGGCAGGAGCAGGCGCGCGTGAGCTTCAACGAGGATGAGGGACACCCGCGTCGGCGGGCCATCCTCGCCGTCCTGTGCCTGGCCTTGCTGATCGTGGTCATCGACACGACGATCCTGAACACCGCGCTGCCGACGCTGGCCCGGGTGCTGTCGGCCTCGACCAGCGATCTGCAGTGGATCACCGACGCCTACACGCTGGCCTTCGCCGGCCTGCTCATCGCGGCCGGCGCGCTCGGAGACCGCTACGGCCGACGCAACGCGCTGCTCCTCGGGCTGGCCGTGTTCGCCGGCGGCTCGATCGCCGCGGCGCTGGCTGACGGCTCGGGCGCGCTGATCGCGTGCCGGGCGGTGATGGGCGTCGGCGGCGCGTTCGTCATGCCGGCCACCCTCTCCTTGCTCAATGCCGTCTTCCCGGTGAAGGAGCGGGCGGGCGCGATCGGAGTGTGGGCCGCGAGCGCCGGCCTGGCCATCGTGATCGGGCCGGTGCTCGGTGGCTTCCTGTTGTCCCACTTTTATTGGGGCTCGGTGTTCTTGATCAACGTTCCCCTCGTCGCGCTGGCCGGCCTGGCCGCGCTGGTCGTGATCCCGAACCTGCCGGGCCAGCGCGCGGTCGGCGATCGGCTGGACCTGCTCGGCGCGCTGCTGTCCGCCTTGGCCCTGGTGGCGCTGGTGGACGCGTTGATCGAGGGCCCGGACCGGGGCTGGACCTCGAGTCGGACGATCGCCGAGCTGGGCCTCAGCCTGGTCCTCGGCGCCGCCTTCGCCGTCCGCGAGCTGCGGACCGCTCAGCCGCTGATCGACGTTCGGGTCTTCACCCACCGAGCCTTCTCAGCCGCCTGCGCCGCGATCACCATCACCTTCTTCGCGCTCTTCGGGGCGCTGTTCGCGCTCACCCAGTACCTGCAGCTGGTGCACGGCTACTCCCCCTTCGCCGCCGGGCTGCGCGCCCTGCCGTTCGCGGCCGCCGTGCTGCTGGTCGCGCCGCTGAGCAGTGTCCTGGTCCGCCAGTTCGGGCTGCGGGCCGTGGTCAGCACCGGGCTCGGGCTGATGGGGCTCGGGCTGCTGCTGCTCACCCAGCTGGCGCCGGA
>JAOPUY010000466.1 GCA_025963265.1 Frankiales bacterium
CGCTGGCGCGACGACGCCGCGTTCCAGACCTGGATCAGCTCGCCCGGCTTCGGTCACGGTGGGCCCCCGGCGGGAGAGGCGCCGGCCGGTGCGCCGCCGGCCCACGAGCAGGGCCGGGTCGGAATCCACTCGGAGCTATGGTCATTCGCGATCGCGGGCGGCTCGCCCGGGCGCTAGCGGACGGCGCTTCGACCGCGGCGACTCGGGACCGGGTTCGGCGCAGGGCGAGCACGACGACCAACGGCCAGCAGGTCTGCACCGAGCAGCTCAGCCGCTCGGCGAAACCGAGATTCGGGCCGACGCGCACCTCGATCACCAACCACACCATGAGCAGCAGGAAAGCGACGCTGACGATCAGCGAGACGCGTCGGCCCAACGCGCGCACGCTCGAGCGCCCGAAGGTCAGCAATCCCGGCCAGGTGGCTAGGGCGACCTCTCCGACGGACGTGCAGAACATGTGAGCCACCGTGGACCCGTGCGCCGGCTGGGGGAAGACCGCGATGCCGAGGCCGGCCAACGCGGAGACCAGCAAACCGGCTCGGGCCCGCAGGGGCAGCGGTCGAATGCCGACCGTCATCGCGAGGTAACACAGCGCCACGAGCAGCATCGCGGCCGTCATGACCCACCGGTCCGCGCCCGCGTAGCCCGACATGACGCTGACCGTCTGCCGCCAGGGGCTGTAGTCGCGGGGCTGCAACGTGCCGGCGACGAGCCACCCCAGCGTGACGGCCAGCGGAGCCAGCGCCGCGGAGCCCACCGCCCAAGGCGCGAGGGGGTAAGGGGCACCCGGAGGCGCCGTGGGGGCCCAGATCATGGCCCGGCCAGCCAGCGCGCGGTACACGTCGTTCACGGGATGCCCCCGTCGTCCACGAGGCGACGGGCCGGCTCGGGTCGCGCCGCCAATTCGAGAGCTGCCTCTTAGCTCTAGCTTCTACGATAATCAGCACATTGCCAGCTGTGATCGTGAAGGTGAACACCTTGCGCAGCGCGCGCGAATGGGCTAACCGGCTCGACTACTTCGACAGCGCGGCGACCGCCATCGCGGGGTCGGGAAAGAACACCACCGCGTCGCCGGAGGCCGAGGCGATCCGGACGCGATTGGGCCGCGCAATCCCGGCGAAGGGCAGCCGCCATTGCGGAATCACGCTGACCGCCTGGATGTCAGCGACCAACGAGGACCAGGACGGCGCTTTCGACAGCGCCACCTTGCGAGGCAGAAACACCAGTCGCCGGTTGGTCTTCACAAACGATCCGGGGCGCGCCCCTATCGCAGAAGACAACTGAGCCGGGGAAGACCAGACGATCCGCTCGCCCGCTTCTAACTCGAGTTGCTCCTGCTTTTCACTCGCCATGCGCCCAGTGTGGACCATGCCGTCCCGGCGGTGGCCGACGCTTAAGCCTGCTGGCGGTAAATCTCGATGCAGGCCTCGTGAATGCCGTCGGGGAACGAGCCGGCGTGGGTCTTGGAGTTCGGGTCACCGGTCCAAAGAAGCGTGGAGCCGGGTTCGATCGTCGCGCCGCACAGCGTGGTGGTGCTCTCGCGGCTCGCGGCCAAGTGCTGCTCCGCGGGGCGGGATCCGTCGGCGGACTCGGGGATGCGCACGTAAGTGATTTCCATGCGTGGACCGTACTAGCAAGCCTCTCGATAAGAAATGACCGGGGTCTTGCCGCGGAGACATGCCAGGTGCAATATCTCAGGTGTGCCCCCGGTCACTTTGGCGAGCGATCAGAGCGATCACCTAGCGGCACGTCCCTCGATCACCGGCCAACGGAGGTTCGGATGCGCATCGAAGACATGATCCTGGTGAGCGTCGACGACCACGTCGTCGAACCGCCCTCAATGACGGACTACATTCGCGATCACGTCCCGGCGAAGTTCAAGGACCGGGCCCCGCGCGTCATCCGCCGCGACGACGGCACCGACGCCTGGCTGATCGAGGGCAACGAGATCCGCACCTTCGGCCTCAACGCCGTCGCCGGGCGCCCGGCCGAGGACTGGGGGAGCGACCCGGACACCTTCGACGACGTGCGGCCGGGCACCTACGACATCCACGAGCGAATCCGCGACATGAACGCCAACGGCGTGCTGGCCGGCATGAACTTCTCCTCCTGGCCGGGACTCGGCGGGCAGTTCTTCGTGACGAATGACGACCATGAGTTCGCCGCCGCGATTCTGCGGGCCTACAACGACTGGCACATTGACGAGTGGTGCGGCGCGTACCCGGGCCGGATGATCCCGCTCGCGCTGTCCGGCTTCGCGGTCGGCCCGGAGTTCATGGCCTCGGAGATCCGGCGGGTCGCCGAGAAGGGCTGCCACGCGATCTCCTTCCACCCCGAGCCGCACCGCTTCGGCATGCCCGACATCCACGGCGACGAGTGGGACCCGGCCTACCAGGCCTGCCAGGACGTCGACAGCGCGGTGGTGTTCCACTTCGGCTCGCTGCCCAACTTCATGCCGCGCTCGCCGTTCGACACGCTGATCCACACCATGCCGTTCGCGACCGGGATCTTCGCCGCCGAGCTGCTCTGGTCGCGAGTGCTGCGTAACTTCCCGACGCTGCGCTTCGCGCTGGCCGAGGGCGGCATCGGCTGGATCCCGTACTGGTTGGAGCGGGCCGACTACACCTACCAGCACCACCACAAGTGGACCCACCAGGAGTTCGGCGGCCAGCTGCCGAGCGAGGTGTTCAAAGAGCGGGTGCTGACCTGCTTCATCGACGACACCACCGGCTTGGAGATGCGCGACAAGATCGGCATCGACCACATCGCGTGGGAGTGCGACTACCCGCACTCCGATGCGACCTGGCCGCAGTCGCCGGAGGTGCTGATGAAGTCGCTCATCGCGGCTGAAGTCCGCGACGACGAGATCAACAAGATCACCTGGGAGAACGCCTGCCGGTTCTACCGCTTCGACCCGTTCGCCTCGATCCCGAAGGAGGAGGCCACCGTCGGCGCGCTGCGGGCCCAGGCGGTCGACGTCGACACCACGCCGCGTAACTACGGCGGTGGCCACACGCACTGAACCGCTGGAAACAGTGCGGGTCCGCGGGTGCTCTAGCATCCGGGAATGGACTACCGCGCGTTCGTCAAGAAGCTGCCGTTGCCCGCCGGATTCGACGCGCCCGTCGCGTTGGAGTTCGACGACTTGCGAGCTCGGCCGCTGGGTCAAATCGACCTGGCGGCCGACCTCGCCGCGGTCAACTCCAGCGTCGACATCATTCACCAGACCCGCGGTGGGGCCTGGCCCGAGGGCGAGCTGAGCGAGTACTTCGACCTGCAGGATCTCGTTTGGCACGAGCGCGAGTTCCGCGAGGGCATCTCGTTCGCCTACGTGGTCTACGACGTGTCCGGGCGCTACATAGGTTGCTTCTACCTCAACCCGATGGGCCGTTCGGCCGAGCTGACCGAGGCCGCGGCCAGCTTCGACGTGGACGTGGATTGGTGGGTCACCGCCGAGGCGTACCCGCAGGGCTACTACGACAAGCTCTACCGAGCCGTCCAGGCCTGGCTGGCCCAGAGTTTCCCGTTCAGCCAGGTGCATTACTCCAACGCGGTCATCCCGTCCTAGCCGCGGTCAGGCCCGGCCGCTCCCGCGCGGAACGTCCAGCCGGACCAGCGTTGCGCGGTGATCGCCACGACCGGGCCCGGCGGGGGGTCCGCCTCGTACTGGCGGTAGCGGGCCGTCAAGGCCGTGATCGCCGCCGCTGACTCGTTTGAGGTCGGCTCGAGCACGCGGGCCGTTCCGTCGGCGCGAGCCCACCACAGCTGGTCCCAGTCGTCGTCGTAGTGATCGACCAGCACGCTGACCTGCGGGTTGGCCTCGATGTTCGCCAGCCGCCGCAGCTTGCCGCCGCTCTTGGGCTTGGCGTCGACCGCGGTGTAGATGACGTCGCCGACCACCGCGAAGACGATCGGCACGAGGTGCGGCTGGCCGCTCGGGGCGGCCGAGGCCAGCCGGGCCGATCGCGAATCGGCGAACCGCCCCCGGGCTGCCTCGCTGTCCATGCGCATACCCAAGTCATACAGTGCGGACATGGACGACAGCGCGGACACCGATGAGCACACCGACCCGGCGATCGCTGACCCTCAGCCGTTCTGGTCGCACCGCACCGAGGACCGGGTCTCGCGTGAACGCAGCGCGCTCGCCCTGCGGGAGGTGGTGACCCAATTGCTGCAGGCCGACGCCCCGCCGTCCGCGTTCACCGACGCGGCTGAACGGCTTGAGGCCCTGGCCGCCGAACTGCGGGCGTGGCCCGTCCGGCAGTCCACTCCGCCACTCACCAGTGGTTACCTCGGCCACCGGTCGATCCTGTTGCCGGCGGTCGAGTACGACGTGAGCGATCCGCGGGCCTTCGTCACGCGGACCCGGCTGGGCATCGGATACGAGGGGCCGCCCGGCCGGGTGCACGGCGGCGTGGTCGCCTACCTCTTTGACTGCGTGTTCGGCCTGGCGTTCGGCCATCTGGGCATCCCCTCGGCCATGACGGGAACGATGACGGTCAAGTACCTCGCGGCGACACCTCTGGACGCCGAACTCGTGGTCCGGATGACCCTCGATCGGGTCGAGGGGCGCAAGGCGTTCCTCGTCGGCAGCCTGACCGCGGATGGGGTGAGGACGGCCTCGGCCGAAGTGATCATGATCCGACCAGCGCCTCCGGCGGACTAGCGCCGGGCGGCCAGTGCAACGTTCTGGCCGCGGCAGCGCGTCTAACTGCCGAGGAGAGGGGACGTCTGCATGCTCGACCGAGCGATCCAGGCCGCCGTGACCCGGCGGACCGCCCTGATCGCGGGATTGGCGCTCGCGGGGCTGCCAGCGTTGGCCTCTTGCGGGTCGGGCCCAGCTAAGGGCGCCGCGACCCGCCCCCTCGCGCCGCCGACGACTCGAGCCACCGTCGCCTTGGACAGCGTCTCCGACTGGCCCGACGTGGTGGCCGGCATCCGTCACTTCGGCTCGACGCTCTACCGCACCAACGCTGTGGTCACTGAGAACTTCACGATCTCGCCCTTCTCCATCGCGGTGGCTTTCGGCATGATCCGGGTCGGCAGCCGCGGTTCGACTGGCTCGGCGATCGACGCCGCGTTCGGGTTCCCGCGCGGCACGGCGGCCAGCGGAGCGGTGCACCCGGCGCTCAACGCGCTCACCGCTCACCTGGTCACCAACGCGCCGGTCGGGACCGAACCCGCGCCGAGTTCGACCAACGGCCTCATGCCGGCGCCGATCGTGGCGATTGCGAACGGGCTGTTCCTCGCCCAGCGCTTCGCGCCGAGCGTGCAGCAGGATTTCTTGCAGATTCTGGCCCAGCAATACGGGGCGGACCCGGTCGCGCTCGACTTCGCTGATCGGTCGGCCACGGCCACCATCAACGCCTGGGTCGCCCGCCAGACCAAGAACCGCATCCGAACGCTGTTCGACGCCCTGGACGCCAACACGCTGCTGGTGTTGGCCAATGCCGTGTACCTCAAGGCCGATTGGGAGTTTCAATTCGACCCCGGGGCCACCGAGCAGGGCCCGTTCCACGGTCCCTCCGGTTTGGTTGACGTTGCGCTGATGAACCAGAGCATCCGGTGCGCCTACACCGCTGGCGCTGGGTGGCAACGGGTGGTGATTCCCTATGCCGGCGGACAGTTGACGATGCGGATCGTGGTGCCCGCGCAGCCTGCCGCCACCGTGGCCGCCCTGCTGCCGGCGATGACGGCCGCGTTGCCGCCGATGACGTCGGCCGCGGATGACACCAACGTCGAGCTGACCTTGCCGAAGTGGGACACCGCCTCCGACCTCGACCTGATGTCAGCGTTGCCCAAGGCCGGGCTCACTGTGCCGTTCAGTGCGCAGGCCGACTTCAGCGGGATCGCTCCCGGCCTGGTGATCAGCCAGGCCGTCCACCGGGCGAACATCACCGTCGACGAGCTCGGCACCGAGGCGGCGGCGGTCACCGGGGTGTCGATCGCGGCCAGCGCAACGTCGCGCAACGCGGTCGTGCGGGCGGATCGGCCCTTCGCCTGGGCGATCGTGCACGAGCCGACCGGGACGCCGCTGTTCGCCGGCCACGTGGTCAATCCGGCTAGCGCGTAACCGCCTTGGTCGCCTAGCCGATCGCTTCTGACCGCATGCTCGCCAGCTCGGCCCGCAGCGCCCTGATCTCGTCGCGAAGGCCGGCCAGATCGTCGCGGGTCTCAGTCTGGGCGGCGGTCTCGATCTGCCGCACCCGATCGATCAACCAGGACGCGATCGAGGCGGTGACCACGCCCAGCAGGGCAATGCCGGCCAGCATCAGCCCGACGGCGACGAAGCGACCCTCGGTCGTGACCGGGAAATGGTCGCCGTAACCCACGGTCGTCACCGTCGTGGCGGCCCACCAGAGGGCGTCGCCGAAGCCGGCGATGTTGGCGCCGGCCTTGCCGCGCTCGGCGTCCAGGATGGCCAAGGCCGCGCAGAAGACGATGAGAACCGTGCCGCCGGAGACGTAGACGGCGACCCGGCCGGTGAGGCTGTCCGTGGCCTGGCGGTTCAGAAATCTCAACAGCATCACGACCCGCAGCAATCGCAGTGGCCGTAGCACCGGAAGGGCGATCATCAGCAGGTCCAACACGTGGCGCAGCGCGTAGTTCCCGCGGAAACCCCGGGCCAGATAGATCCGTGCCAGGTAGTCGAAGGCGAAGAACGCCCACACTCCGTAATTGACGATCCGGCAGCCGACGCGG
>JAOPUY010000479.1 GCA_025963265.1 Frankiales bacterium
CCAGCGGCGAGAATTGGCGGACCCGGCTGTTGGCCAAGATCGACCGCGGCCTAGTCCGGCTGCGGCCGACGCTGTTCGGGTACCAGTTCGTGGCCCGGTTGCGCCCGCATCACGCCGGCTCCACCGTTCACGGCTGAGCGGACGCAGGTCATGACCATGCGCCTACGATCCCGGCTGGCGCCCGAGGCGGCCAGCCCGCCGCCGTCCTCGTCCTCGGCGGCCGTCAACCGCAGCCGAGCGGTCGTGCTCGCCCTCGCCGTGGCCATCCTGATCCCGAAGTCGATCATCGCGTGGCGGACCTACGGCAGCAACGACATCACGCACTGGGCCGAGTTTCTGAGGACGGTCCGCAAGCACGGACCGGTCGGCATCTACGGCGTCAAGCTCGTGACGTCCTTTTACAACCACCCACCGCTGATCGGCTATTACCTCTGGGCCATCGACCAGCTGCAACAGTCCTGGCACATCTCGTTTCGATTCACGTTGCGCTTCGTGTCCAGCCTGTCCGATGTGGGTTCAGCCGTGCTGATCTTCGAGATCCTGCGCCGCCGCCGCACCTTGCTGGAGGCCACCGCCGCCGGCATCCTGGTCGGGCTGAGCCCGGTGCTGTTCGTCATCTCCGGCTACCACGGCAACACCGACCCGGTCTTCATCATGTTCACGCTGCTGGGCACGCACCTGCTGGCCGACCGCGACAAGCCGACCCTGGCCGGCGTCGCCATCGCGCTGGCCATCGGCGTCAAGATCGTGCCGGTAGTCGTCATCCCCGCGCTGCTGGTGTACGCGTTGGTACGCGGGCGCCGGGTGTTCCTGCGCTTCGCCGTCGGATTCGCGGTGACCTTTGCCATCACCTGGGGAACGGCCCTGGCCGAGCAATTCGCCAATGTGAAGAGCAACGTCATCGAGTACAGCGGCAGCGCGCTGTCCCAGTGGGGGTTGATCCAGCTGGCCCACTGGCTCGGCGACCCCCGCTGGGAGGCCACCTTGCGCGGCTCGGGCCGGTTCGCGATCGTCGTGCTCTGCGCCCTGGCCACAGCCGCGGTGATCTGGTTCAAGCCGCAGATGATCGCCGAAGCGGTCGGGCTGTCGTTGTGCCTGTTCCTGTTTCTCAGTCCGGCCTTCGGAACCCAGTACCTGGTCTGGGGCCTAGCCAGCGCGTATCTGATCAGCTTCTCCTGGGCGACCGTCTACAACGGGCTGGCCGGGATTTTGGTCATCGTCATCTACACCCGCTGGAGTGGAGGCCTTCCCTGGTATGAGGCGTTTGCCAACCCGCTCACCCGCAATGAGGTGCACTGGATGTTCATCGCCTGGTTCGCCCTCGGGCTCGCGTGCGCCTGGGGCATCCGGCGGATCTGGCGCACCCCGGCAACCGTCGGACCGGCGACCGCTGAGACCCCCGCGGCCGAGCAGCCTGCGACGCGCTCAGACGGCGCTCTCAGCGAACCCCCGCGGGACAGTTAGCTTGCTCCGTTATCCTCATCTTGCAGTAACCGCCGTGAGCAGGACCGCCAGCCGCCTGCCTAACCCCGAAGGGGCCGCCTGGTGAGTCTGACCCTGCCATCGGCGCGGGCGGTGCTGCAGCATCCGTTTCCTCGATTCGTCATCAGTGGCGGCACGACCTTCATCGTCGACCTCGGCCTGCTGAGGCTGCTGCACGGCTATGAGCACATGGCGCTGCTGCCGGCCACCACCCTGGCCTTCCTGGCCAGCTTCTGCGTGACATTCATCATCAGCCGGCATTGGACCTTCCCGACCGGCCGCGAGGGGCGCCCGCACCACCAAGCCATCCGGTTCGCCATCCTCGTCGCCGGCAACTTGGTCACCACGCTGCTCATCGTCGGCGGCTTGGTCGCCATCGGGCTGTACTACTTGCTAGCCAAGGTGATCGCCGTCGCGCTGAACGCCGGGGCTAACTTTCTGCTCTACCGTCGTTGGGTATTTCGCTGACCACCATTCCCGGGTTGCGACGGACGTCCTAAGATGCTCACAAGCATCCCAACCGCGCAACTCAGCGTCACGATCGACCGAACTCGACTTTCCCCCGGAGCTGATGACACCCGGCCTCCGAATCGCCAAGGAATCGGAGGGCACGTGCGCCTTTCAGACGCGCTCGAGCCGGTGAAGCACGTGTACGTGCTGGGCACCCGCGTCGCCGGCCGGCTGCTGACCCGGCTCGGGTTGTTGCACGAGGAAGCGCCGCCGCTGACCCACCGCCGGCGGCACTGGCTGCACTCGCTGAGTCTGATCCACAACTCGATGGCCCTGGCCGCGATCGACGTCCCGTGGTGGACCTACGCCAGCATCGAGGCCATGACCGACTGGATCGCGCGGCGGCCCACGCCGGTGCGGGTCTACGAGTACGGCTCGGGCGCGAGCACCTTTTGGCTGGCCCGCCGCGTGGCCGAGGTGCACAGCGTGGAACACCACCGCGAGTTCGGGGCCAGCATGCAAGCCGAGCTGACCAACTTCGACAACGTCAGCCTGCAGGTGATCGAGCCGCTCCACTCCGAGACGCCGGTCGTGGGCTCGGCCAAGGAGGGGCACCGCCACCGCGACTTCGCACGCTACGTCGACTCGATCGACGAGGTGGGCGGCGAGTTCGACCTGATCGTCATCGACGGCCGGGCCCGGGAGGCGTGCCTGAGCGCGGCGATCCCCCATCTGAAGCAGGATGGCATCATCCTGTTCGACAACAGCCTGCGTCGGCGCTATCGGCGCAGCATCCAAGCGGCCCCGGTGGTTGAACGCCGGCTTCGAGGCATGACGCCCACGCTTCCGTATCCGGACCAGACCTCGCTACTCACGCTGCGCGCCTGACGGGCCGAGCGCCGCCGAAGCGGTGTGCCGGGGTTGCGGTCGGCCCGACTTGCGGGCCAGCAACGCCGAGGCCACGGCTAGGAAGACATCGGCCGCGACCAGCAGCACCCGCGAGGCCAAGGCGACGGCCAGGGCATCGCTCGAGCCCAGTTGAGGGGACAGCGCGGCAACCAGCACGGCCTCCCGGACGCCGGCGCCGGCCGGGGCCGGGATGAAGATCAGCCCCGCCGCGAAGGCCAACCCGATGCCGCCAATCGCGGCGGCGATCGAGGACAGGCCCGAAGCCCCCAGGGCCCGCGAGATCACCAGGATGTGGACGCCGAGCAGCACCCAGGTCGCCGGTCCCCAGGCCGTCGCCGCGGCCATCCGGGCCGGGGTGATCCGCAGCCGCAGGGCGGGGCGGTGAACCAGCTTGAGCCCGAAGTCCAGCAGCGCCGGGACCACCCGCGGATGCAGACAGGCCAGCAGCGGCAAGATCAGCAGGAACATCCACCAGCGGTCGTGCAGGCCGGCGGGACTGGCCCAGGGCAGGAAGACCGCCCCCGCGATCAGCCCGGTGACCGTGACGATGGCCATCATCAAGATGTTGGTCACCAGCATCGCGCTGCGGCCGATGCCTGTCCGGCGTCCGAACTCCATCTGGGCGATCACCGGCCAGACCGAGCCGGGCAAGTACTTGCCCAACTGAGTGCCGAAGAACACCCGGGCCGCCGGTCCCCCTTGGGTGTGCCCGCCCAAGCCGCGGAAGACGTTCAACCAAATCCGCTCGATGCAGAATGTGCCGAGGACGGCGAAGAGAGCGGACTCCAGGAGCGTCGACAGGCCGACCTCGCGGTAGGCCTGGGCGAGTTCGGACCGGTCTCGGTAGATGATCAGCGCGCCCACCGCCAGCACGAGGACGGCGACCATTCGCGGCGCCCACTGACGTAGCTGGCCGCGAAGTTGCACACCGGAAGGCTATACGGGCCGGGCGCCGTCGGCAGCGCCCAGCGCCGCGGTTCGCCGCCGGCCGGGCTGGCAGGATTCGGGCTCCCGGCTGCTTGCGGTTACGATCCCAGTACCTCGAAACGGCCTCGGATCGGATTAGTCATCTCAGTCGAAACGAAGACGCTCACGGCTGCTCGTCATGCCCCCGCGGCCGTGCGCCATCCCGCGACGCATTGGCGAGCATGGATCAAGGTCTTGGCGTTCCTCGTCTTCTTGCTGGCCTGCTTGGCGCTCAGCGGCACCCTGCCCGGGCTGACGAACTCGTTGTCGGCGACCACCTTCCAAGAAGGCCCGATTCAGTGCCTGGCCAACCAGGGCTTCAGCCATTTCTCGATCCGCTGTTCCGACGTCGGCCTGCCGGTCGGGCAGACGTTCAGCGAGGGTCTGCCGATCGACATCCTGGGTTTCCTGCTGACCCAAATCCTCGGCGTCTCGGCCCACCTGGCCTTCATTTTCGCCGGCATGATCATCACCGCGGTCGCGCTCTGGGGCGCCACGGCCCTGCTGGGGCGGATTGGGGTCGGCTACCTGGTGGGCCTGACCGCGGCCTCGCTCTACATTGTCTCGCCCACCCTGCTGGCCATGACCGGCTTTGGAAGCACCTACTGGGCGTTCTTGCTGATCCCCGCGGTGGCCTATATGGACCTGCGGTT
>JAOPUY010000481.1 GCA_025963265.1 Frankiales bacterium
CGTGTCCTCGATCAGCATCCGATTGGTGCGGATCAAGTCGGAGATGATCCCGATGATCACGCTGGAGCACACGAAGAAGATGCGGTTCGGCGCCAGCGCGGTCGAGGCCGAGCGTGAGCAGCTGACGCTGCGGGCCGGCTGAGGCGACTACCCGGCGGCTTTCTCCCGCAATGCCGCCAGCAACGGCGCCACCAACTTCGACCCGCGAAAGTTCTCATCGGCCCGTCGGTAGGCCGCCTCGCGCAGGGCCTGGACCTCAGTGCGGTCACCGGCCAGCCGGGTCAGCTCTCGGGCCAAGGCGGCGGGGTCGGCCGGTGGCACGAAGCAGGCGCTGTCGCCGAGCGCGCGGCGCTGGGGCGCGGTGTCCGAGGTGACAATCGCGCAGCCGGCCGCCGCCCCCTGAAAGACCTTGTTCGGCGTGACTCGCAGGGCTTTGTCGGTGCCGCCGAAGATGCCCAGGCAGACATCGTGTTCGTGCACTAACTGCGGCAACTCGGCCGGCTCGACCCAGTCCAGCCAGCGGACGCCGGGCCGGGCTCCGGCCAGCCGCTTGGTCTCGGCGAGATCCTGCCCGGATCCGATCATGGTGAACTCGATCGCGCAGTCCGGCGCTAGCTGGGCGATGGCCGCGCCGATGGTCGGTGTTCCCTGCAGCGGCGTGTAGAGCCCGAAGAAGATCACCCGGAGCGGCCCGGCGTCCGGCTTGGCGGTCGGCTCGGTGTCCGTCCCGTCGTCGGCCTCGGCCCGCGGCGCGGCGAACCAGTAGTCGGGGGCGCCGACCGGGATGACCACCGCCTTGTTCCGTTGCCGCTCGGGCACCAGCGACAGATGCTCATCGGTGTCGAGGATCACGACGCTCGCACAGCGGACGGCCACGGCGTCGAGCGCCCCGAGCAGCCGCAGCTTCAGCCCGCCCGAAGCGCCGCGGTCGCGGGCGGTGTCGGCGGCGAAAATCAACAGGTCGAGGGCGATCACCGTGCGCGGAAACAGCATCCGGGCCAGGCCGACGTCGAAGTGACCGAGGTAGCCGACGACGACCGCGTCCGGCGGCGGGCGATCCAACCGTCGCCAGCCGCGCACCAGCGCCGCCCACCGACGGGCCAACCGGGTCGCCATCCGATGGGCCAGCCACGGCTTGCCCAACATGGCAACCCGCTCGGCCGTGCTGAAACCCAGCGGCGCGTTCAGCTCGACCACGTCCTCGCCGAGGGCTCGCAAGCCCTCGAGCAGGATGCCGACCCGCGGATGCCTGTCGCGGTCATACGTGCCGAAACCGAGAATCCTCACCGCGCCCTCGCTCCTGCCACCCGGCCCACCGGAGCTCGGCGGCGCCTTTCTTCGGTCGGTCTCGGGATACGATGCCATGTCCGGATTTCCTCGTCGATCCGGCTGGGCGAGCCGATGGCGGTGGACTGTCCCAAGCGCTGAGAGAATGCGCCGAGAGTATGCGTTGAGAATGAGGTGAGGGTGGCTGAGCTGACCAAGGGCGCCACTCCCGCCGACGCCTCGCATCCCGGTCACACGGCCAAACACGCCGGCGCCGGCCCCAGCCCGCGCTCGCGGTTACGCCGAATCGGCGGAATCGTGGTGATGGCGCTCGTCTTCGGCGGCGTCGCTTGGGCGGTGGCCCGAGACTGGCACTCCTTCATCGACAGCATGCACAAGGTCGGCTGGGCCGGCGTGCTGCTGAGCGTGCTGTTCGGCATGCTCGCCGTCACCGCCACTGGCCTGCAGTGGCGGGCGGTGCTGCACGGGCTCGACGTCGATTTCAGCCTGGCCGAAAGCGGCCAGGTCTTCTTCCCCAGCCAGCTCGGCAAGTACTTGCCCGGCTCGGTCTGGCCGGTCGTGATGCAGATGGAAGCCGGCCGGGCCCGCGGGGCCAACCGCAAGACGATGCTGGCGGCCAACCTCGTCACCATCCTGACCGGCCTGGTCACCGGAGTCCTGGTCGCCGGAGTGCTGCTGCCCTTCTCCTACCCGCAAGCGCTGCACCGGTTCTGGTGGGCGCTGGCCGCTTTGCCGCTGATGGTGTTGCTGGCCCTGCCGAAATCGCTGCCCTATCTGCTGGACCGGCTGCTGCTGCTCGCGCGGCGGGAACCGCTCGGGGTCCAGATGACCGGCGGCGCCACCTTGCGGGCCTCGGCCTGGGCCGTGCTGAGCTGGGTCTTCTTCGGACTGCACCTGACCGTCCTGACCGCCTCGATCGGGCACTTCAGCCTCGGCCTGGTCGCGCTGTGCATCGGCGGCATGGGGCTCGCCGTCTCGGCTGGCGTGCTGTTTCTCATCGCCCCGGCCGGCGCCGGCTTCCGCGAGGTGGTGCTGGGCTACGTGCTGGTCGCGGTGGTCACATCGGGGCAGGCGGTCGCGGTCGTGATCGCGTCCCGGGTGCTCCTCATCCTGGTCGACTTGATTTTGGCGGCGTTGGCCTATTTGTCGCGGCGCGTGATCCGGACCGCACCTGTGAAGGTGTGAAAATTGTTCAGCTAGGGACCAGAGTGACCGATGGGATCTACGCTACGGTCTGGCATCGGACCGCGTTGCGTCGAGATTTCCCGGGAGATACGTGTTATGTGGCTCAGCCGCTATAACCGCTTCAGCCGCTCTAACCCAACCCTGATCGCCCTCGGAGCCGCGCCGCTGTTGCTCGCGGGGCTTCTGGTGACCGGCGGCAGCCAGCACAACCTCGCCCAAGCGGCCGAAGTGAGCCCGCTGACCGCGAGTGGCAGCTGGACCGTCGACGCCCGGGGGAACGGACATGGTCACGGGCTGAGCCAGTACGGCGCCCGCGGCGCGGCCATCGCCGGGCTGAGCGCCGCCCAAATCATCAGCTTCTACTACCCGGGCACCGCCCTGGTGGCGGCCCGGCCGACCACCATCCGGGTCCTCATCAGCGACGTCCCCACCTACGCCACCGTCGCCGCCAGCACGGTTGGGCTCGCGGTCACCGGTCGCGGCGCGCTCCCGACCGCCGGCGTGAGTCGCTACCGCCTGGTGCCAGCCGGCGCCGGGTTCAACCTCCAGAAGCAGGTCCGGGGCGTCTGGTCCGTCGTCGGCACGGAGCCGGCGCAGACCGACTTCAGCTCCACGGCCGGCGTCGTGCGGTCCTTTCACGCCGACGGCTCCTACACCGACTATCGCGGCACCGTCGGCGCGGTGCGCAGCGGCGCCGGCTCGCTCACGATCAACCGGCTCAGCCTGGAGTACTACGTGCGCGGCGTCGTCCCGCGCGAGATGTCCTCCTCCTGGCAACCGGCGGCCGTGCAGGCCCAAGCCATCGCCGCGCGGTCCTACGCCCGCTACGCCGTCGAGCACAACGCGGCCGACCCCTACGACATCTGCGCCAGCAGCAGCTGCCAGGTCTACGGCGGGCTGGCGACGTACACGTCGGCCAACGTCTTCTCCTACGGCGAGGAGGCCGCCTCGAACGCCGCCACCTCGGCCACCCAGAACGACGTCGCCACCTATCAGGGCCGCACCATCTTCGCCCAGTTCTCCGCTTCCAACGGCGGCATGATGGCGGCCGGCGGCCAGCCGTATCTGGTCACCAAGGCCGATCCCTACGACGACGCGGCCTCCGGCGACCCGTACCTGTCCTACACCCGGGTCGCCACCCAGGCCCAGGTCGCGGCCTACTACGGGCTGCGCAGCGTCAGCCAGATCAGCGTGACGGCTCGAGCCGGCGGCGGACTCTGGGGCGGCATCGTCACCGCCGGCGTCGTGACCGGGCGCAACAGCGCCGGCGCGAGCGTGTCGGTGACCGCGACCGGACCCGGCTTGGCCAGCGCCCTCGGCGTCGGCTACCAATACTTCAAAATCGAGGTCACCGCACCCATCGGCCGCCTCGACCAGGCCAGCATGACCGGCTTGCACACCCTGCGGCTGCGCGGTTGGGCGATGGATCCGGCCCACACCGACACGTCCACCGCGATCCGGATCACCGTCGGCTCGACCAGCACGATCGTGGTGGCCGACCAGTCCCGCACCGACGTCCGAGCGGCCTATCGCACGTCCTTCGCCGACTACGGCTATGACACCACGGTCACCGTGCCGGGCGGGGTGAGCAAGGTGTGCGTGGCCGCCCTCGACAGCACCCGCACGCTCGCGACGAGCGTCCGCT
>JAOPUY010000483.1 GCA_025963265.1 Frankiales bacterium
AGCCCTCGACGTCGGCCAAGTAGACCGCGAGCCGGAAGTCCTCCGGCAGCGACTGCAGCGCCTCTTTCACGTCGGAATCGGGCAGGTGGTCCAGGGCCTCCATCTCGGCCGAGCGCAAGCCCGAGGAGGTGTGAGATTCCGCCGCGTGCAGCTGCCAGTCCTCGATGTTCTCCGAGCTGGACTTCTGCGGCTCGCGCTGCTTCTTGCGGTAGGTGTTGATGAAGCTGTTCGTCAGAATCCGGTAGAGCCACGCCTTGAGGTTCGTGCCCTCTTGAAACTGGTGAAAGGCCGCGAAGGCCTTGACGAAAGTCTCCTGGACCAGGTCCTCAGCGTCGGCCGGGTTGCGGGTCATCCGCATCGCGGCGGCGTAGAGCTGGTCAAGGTAGGGCAACGCGTCGCGCTCAAACCGAGCCCGGCGTTCCTCGACGGTCTCCTCAGCCACTGAATACCCCTCCACACCCCTCGGGCCGACAAACCTATCGTCGGGCACCACGGAGCTTACGGGGGCGGCGAACGCCGCGTCAGGCCGAGCGGCAAACACCAGACCAGCCTTGGCCGCTTTACGGCCGGCGTCGGCCTTGTCCAACAGAAGCGTCATCGCGTCACAGTCACTTTCCAGCGGATCGGTTGACTTCCGTCACAACGCGTTAACGCCCGCGGTCCATTCCCGAGCGGACGGGCGAACCCGGCATCCGCCTCAGACGAGTTGACGACCCCGACCGCGTGGCAAGTCCGGACCATCGAAGACTTGCTCGGTGCCGCCGCCGCCATCTGAGCACCACGGGCACCAGGGCTGCAACCGGCGGTGGGTGGCATGGGCCGAGATCAGGTAGATCATCGAGGCCTGGATGACCGCCCACGGCCAGCGCCCGTGCGGCACCGTCAGCAGCAGGTTGGAGCCCAGCAGGATGACGAGATAGGGCACGACCACCTTGAGGTTCGAGCCGGCATGGGCGGTGGCGAACTTCCGGACGTGTTTGTGGGCCTGCTCGCTGGCGTTGAGTGGGATCGCCGCCGCGCACGACTCGCACAGCCGGCGGTCGTGCTGGCGCATCTGCAGCCAGGTGAGGATCACAAAGACGATCAGGCCGAGCCGCAGCAGCAGTCCGAGCGAGCTGGCGGCGTCATTCTGAAAGCCGAGCGCGATCGAGGACGCGATGGACAGCTTGAGTAGCGGTGGCGCCCAGTGGCCCCACCGTTCTAGTAGCCCGATATTCGGGCGCGCAAAATCAAAACTCTGCGTCATTTGGTAAGCATTCCCCCGTGGAAGCGTCGTATGACCATCTACGAGCATTACCCGGTTTTTAGCTGCTGGCAAGATAAATGGCATGAGTGGTGGCACACCAGCGACACTTGCCTTAGATCGACTTCACATTGATTACTCATTGCATTCTTACGAGCACGATCCGCGAGCAGATTCCTTTGGTATTGAGGCAGCTAAGGCCCTTGGCCTCGACCCCCGCCGCATTTTCAAGACCTTGATCGCGGCGGCTGACAATCGCCTGATCTGCGCCGTGGTGCCGGTCGCCGGCAAATTGAATTTGAAGGCATTGGCCAGTGTGGTCGGGGCGAAACGGGCCGAGCTCGCCGATCCCGCGAAAGCCCAGCGCGCGACTGGCTACGTGCTGGGCGGAATCAGCCCACTCGGGCATCGCAGCCCAGTGCCCGTCGTGCTCGACGCCTCGATCGAGCAGTTCGAGACCGTGTACGTCTCGGCCGGAAAGCGCGGTCTGCAGGTGGAGCTGACCCCCGCCGACCTCGCCCGCGCGAGCGCCGGGCAGAGCGCGGACATCGCCACCGCCGGCTGAGGCCGGCTCGTTCAGTCCGGGACGGCGAGGGCGGCGAAGGTCTGCCGCAGCCAGTCCGCCACCAACTCGCCCACCTTCGCGGCCGATGCCTTCAACGAGTGATCACCGGGCACGGCCGCGACCGTGCGGCCCGGGGCCCGGACCGGCAGGCCGAACGGGTCGCTGAGGCCCTGCACGACCAGCGTCGGCATCGGCACCGCGTTCAACTCCTCCATCCGGGACCGCTCCGGACGGCCCGGCGGGTGCACCGGAAACGCCAAGGCCACCACCGCGACCGGCGCCGGGCGCACCGTCGAGCGGGCAGCGGCCCGGCAGGCCACCCGAGCCCCGGCGGAACGGCCGCCGAAGGCGAAGGCCAGCTCTTTCAGATTCTTTCGACGACCCAGGCTCCGCACCACGTCCGCCCAGGCCGTGTCCAGCGTGGCCGCCGTCGGCGGGGCCTTCTTGCCCGCCACGCGGTAGGGCTGCGTCACCCGAGCCACGGAGATCCCCGCGTCCAAGCAGGCATCTCGCACCGCGATCAGGTCGGGCGCGTCGACCGAGCCGCCGGCGCCGTGACCGATGACCAACAGGCCCGGGCCCGCCACTCGGTCGAGATCGGCCCAGGCCGGGCCGACCGCGGTCGCGATGACCAGGCGGGGCACTAGAACAACTCCAACGCCGCCGCTGGCGGTGGCACCGCGGTCAACAGTTCGGGCGCGTTGTGCTTCACGTCGTTCACCTGCGCGGACACCGGCCGGAGCTCGAGCCGTTCCCGGGCGGCCTCGTCGACCGGCTCCAGCAGCTCGATGGGGCCAGCGGCGGCTGGATCCAGCCAACGCGTCCAATCGGCCCGTCCGATGACCAGCGGCATCCGCTCGTGGATCTCGGCCAGCGGGCCCTGAGCGGCGACGGTCACAATCGTCGCCGACACCAGCAGGTCCGTCTCCGGTCCCGCGTCCTTCGGCTTCCAGAACTCATACAGCCCGGCCAGCGCGAGCGGACGCTGATCCTCGGGCGTCATGAAATAGGGCTGCTTGAGCGGTTTGCCGGCCCCGTCAGTGGTCCGCTGCCACTCATACCAGCCATCGGCCGGGATCAAGCAGCGCCGCTTGGCGAAGCCGGTCCGAAACGCGGGCTTGTCGGCCAGCGACTCGGCGCGGGCGTTGATGAGCTTGGCCCCGATGGACCGATCCTTGGCCCAGGAAGGAACGAGACCCCAATAAGCCAGGCGCAGCTGCCGGATCGGTTCCGGGCGCTCAGCGCCGGCCGCGGTCCGGGGCGCTCGGTTAACCACCATCCGAATCGTCTTGGTCGGCGCCACGTTGTAGTCGGCGGGAAAGGACCGCTCGACGGCCTCCTCGGATTCGGCGCCGTCTGGGTCAGCTGGCCCTTGGCCGTAGACCGCGTCGAACTCCTCGAGCAGGTCCGAGCTCGACTTCGTGGAGACGTACCGACCGCACATACCGTTCGACGGTACCGGCAGACTGGTGGCATGGCCTCCGACCGACCTCTTCCCGCCGACCCGGGTTGTTGGGCGGCTCCCTGGGCGCAGGCCCCGGTGCACGCGGTCGTCGAACTGCCCGGGTCCAAGTCACTCACCAATCGCGCGCTGATCCTGGCCGCGCTGTCCGAGGCGCCCTCGCGGATCACCGCCCCGCTGCGGGCGCGCGACAGCACCCTGATGACCAACGCGCTCGGCGAACTCGGAGTCGGCATCACCGACGACGGGCCGGACTGGCTGGTGCGCCCCGGCCCGTTTCGAGCCGGGGCGGTGGACTGCGGCTTGGCCGGCACCGTGATGCGCTTCGTGCCCGCTCTGGCCGCGTTGGCCACCGGCGACACCGTCTTCGACGGCGACCCGCACGCCCGCACCCGTCCGATGAGCACGCTGCTCGACGGGCTGCGCCAAGCGGGAGCGCAGATCGAGGACGGCGGGCGAGGATTGCTCCCGTTCACCGTCCGCGGCCGGGGTTCGGTGCCGGGCGGCCTGGTTCGGATCGACGCCTCAGCGTCCTCGCAGTTCGTCTCGGCCCTGCTGCTCGCCGCCGCGCGCTTCACCGACGGCCTCGACTTGCGGCACACCGGCGACCGGGTGCCCTCGCTGCCCCACATTCAGATGACGGTGGCCGCGCTGCGGGCTAGCGGAGTGCTGGTCGAGGACGACGAGCCCAACCGCTGGCGGGTCGCGCCCGGGCCGATCCACGCCCCGGACACGGTCATCGAGCCGGACCTGTCCAACGCCGCGCCGTTTCTAGGAGCCGCGCTGGTCACCGGCGGGGCCGTCACCGTCCCGCGCTGGCCGGCGGCGACCACCCAGGCCGGCGACCGGCTGCGGACGATCCTCACCGAATTGGGGGCCGCGGTGGAGCTCGGCCCTGCGGGGTTGCGGGTTGCGGCCAGGGGGCCGATCCGGCCGCTGGTGGCCGACTTGCACGAGGTCAGCGAGCTGACGCCGGTCATCGCGGCGCTGTGCGCGCTGGCCGACGGCGAGTCGCGGCTGTCTGGCGTCGCTCACATTCGCGGGCATGAGACCGATCGGCTGGCTGCCGTGCGGACCGAGCTGAACCG
>JAOPUY010000488.1 GCA_025963265.1 Frankiales bacterium
CAGTGGGCGCACGATTTGACCCCGACGCCGACCCAGCCCGCTCGTGCGTCGAACTCAGCTACCAAGACCAGCAACTGCGCCGTCGCCACGCTGATTTGCGCAGCGAGCCGGCAGATGTCGGCCTCCAGCACGTCCAACGGCGTTGCCGCCGACACCCCCGAAAATCCCGCGTTCTCAGTCATGACCCGAACGCTAGAGCGGAGGTACGACAATTCTGCGATACCGGCCGAATCGGGTCTCGAAACCCACCAAACCGGGCAGCAAACGCGTCCCCGCGGTGACGCTTTTGGGTCGCCATCCAGCCGTTCGGCTAGGCTGGCAGCGGGTCGAGACTGGCGCATTGAGGTGGGTCCAACCACTGGGAATCGATCCGGAACACCTGCCGTGCGCCTGGGCGAATCAGCAACTGACATGCCGCCCGTCGACCCCGCCCGAAGCAGGAGCTCCGCAATGACCGAGACCGTCAAGCCCAATCCCCTCAGCCCGGAGTTCAACGCCAGCGCGGCCTCGACCGCCTACCGCAGCGCGCTCGAGGTGATCGGCGCCGTCGAGCCTCGGATCGCCGCCGCGATCACCCAGGAGTTGGCCGACCAGCGCTCCTCGCTGAAGCTCATCGCCAGCGAGAACTACGCCAGCCCCGCCGTGCTGCTGACGATGGGCAACTGGTTCAGCGACAAGTACGCCGAGGGCACCGTCGGGCACCGCTTCTACGCCGGCTGCCAGAACGTCGACACGGTCGAGGCGCTTGCCGCCGAGCACGCTCGGGAGCTGTTCGGGGCCGAGTACGCCTATGTTCAGCCGCATTCCGGCATCGACGCCAACCTGGTCGCCTTCTGGTCGGTGCTAGCGGCCCGAGTCGAGGCCCCGGCGCTGGTCGAGGCCGGCGTGCGCAACGTCAACGACCTGGCCGAGAACGACTGGACCACGCTGCGCCGGGCCTTCGGCGACCAGCGGCTGCTCGGCATGTCCCTCGACGTCGGCGGACACCTGACCCACGGTTTCCGGCCCAATATCTCGGGCAAGATGTTCACCCACGCGAGCTACGGCACCGACCCGGTCACCGGCCTCATCGACTACGACGTCGTCCGGGCGCAGGCCAAGGAGTTCAAGCCGCTCATCCTGATGGCCGGCTACTCGGCCTACCCGCGCAAGGTCAACTTCGCCAAGATGCGCGAGATCGCCGACGAGGTCGGGGCCACCCTGATCGTCGACATGGCCCACTTCGCCGGGCTGGTTGCCGGCAAGGTGTTCACCGGCGAGTTCAACCCGGTGCCGTTTGCCCACATCACGACGACCACCACCCACAAGTCGCTGCGGGGTCCGCGGGGCGGGGCGATCCTGGCCCAGCCAGAATTTGCCGAGTTCGTCGACCGAGGCTGCCCGATGGTGCTCGGCGGCCCGCTCTCGCACGTGATGGCCGCCAAGGCCGTCGCGTTCGCCGAGGCCCGGCAACCCGCCTTCGCCACCTACGCCCAGGCCGTGGCCGACAACGCGGTGACCCTGGCCGAGGGGTTGCTGAAGCGTGGCGGGAAACTCGTCACCGGCGGCACCGAGAACCACCTGGTGCTGCTCGACGTCACGAGCTTCGGCCTCACCGGACGGCAGGCTGAGTCGGCGCTGGTCGACTCCGGCATCGTCACCAACCGCAACTCCGTGCCGCAGGACCCGAACGGCGCCTGGTACAGCTCGGGCGTCCGGCTCGGCACCCCGGCGCTGACCTCACGCGGCTTCGGCGCGGCCGAATTCGACCGCACGGCCGAACTCATCGTGGACGTGCTGACCGCGGCCACCCCGCTCAGCGCGGCCAGCGGCGGCCTGTCGAAGGCCAAGTACAACCTGCCGGCCGACGTCGCGGCCAAGACCCAGGCGGCGGCGGCCGAGATCCTCGACGCCAACCCGCTCTACCCGGGCTTAGACATCAGCTAGCGAGCGCTGCTGACGATCAGCTCGGCTTTCTGGAACTCCTTGACGGAGGAGTAGCCGCACTTGCCCATCACTCGGGCGACGGCGCCGAACAGGTTGCGCTCGCCGCTGGCGTCGGCGGTCGGGCCGAGCAGCACCTCGCGCAATTGCGGACGGTCCTCGGCCGCGACTCCCAGGTCGATCAGCTCCGAGCGCGGCAGCCGGGGATGGGAGGCGGTCGCGTCCCAGTAGTAACCCTGGCCCGGCGCCTCGGCCGCCGCGGCCAACGGCTCGCCCAGCATCACGGCGTCGGCCCCGCAGACCAGGGCCTTGGCGATGTCCCCGCCGTTGGCGATGTCGCCATAGGCGATCAGGTGGACGTAGCGCCCGCCCGTCTCGTCGAGGTAGGACCGGCGGGCGGCCGCGGCATCGGCGATCGCCGTGGCCATCGGCACCTCGATGCCCAGCGCGGCGTGGGTGGTGGAGCCGGAGTAGGCGCCGTAGCCGACGATCACCCCGGCCGCGCCGGTGCGCATCAGGTGCAGCGCGGTCTGGTAGTTCGTGCAGCCGCCGACGATGACCGGGATGTCTAGCTCGGCGATGAAGGTCTTCAGGTTGAGCGCCTCGTCGGCGGCGTGCGCGGACGCGACGTGCTCGGCCGAGATGATCGTCCCCTGGATGACCAGGATGTCGGCGCCAGCCTTGAGCACGGCCGGCGAGAGCGCGGCCGTGTGCTGCGGTGAGAGCCGCACCGCGACCCGGACGCCGCTGGCCCGCAGATCGGCGATCCGCTGGGCCAGCAGCTCGTCCGACACCGGTTGGGAGTAGATCCGCTGCAACTGCGCGGTGGAGCAGCCGCCGTCCTGGCACACCTGGGCGAAGGCCTCGGCCGGGTCTTCATAGCGTGCCCATAGGCCCTCGCCGTTCAGCACCGCGAGACCGCCGAGCGCCTCGATCTCCAGCGCGGTCGACGGCGAGACCACAGCGTCGGACGGGGCGGCGACCAACGGCAGCTCGAAGGTGTGGGCGTCGATCTGCCAACTGGTCGACACAACGCTCGAGCCGCGGGTGCGTCGAGTGGGCACCAGCGCGATCTCGTCCAGGTGGTAGCCGCGACGGGCCTCGCGGCCCAATCCGATCTCTACGGTCTCAGGCATGCCTACAGTCTGGCATCCATCCGATTGCGCCGATTGCTTTCGCGCTCTGCTTACAGTCAGTTAACATTCAGACACGCGTGGGCAGATCGGCCGCCGGTGACGGAAGCCGCTCTGATCAAGGACTGAGCCTGCGCGAAACCGCAAGGACGCGATTACGCGCATACCCAGGACGAGGACCCCCATGTCTGTTCCTGAGCGACCCTCATTGCTCAGCCTGTCGATGTTCAGCGCCTTCTGGTGGCTGTCGGTGCTGGGCGGTTGGGCACTGCTGGCGACCGCGGTCGCGAAGGTGGCGACGTCCTCGCTCACGATCGCCGGCTGGCCGCTGGCCATGACCGCGGTGCTGCTGGTCGTGCTCGAACTGCTGCCGCTCGTGGAGGGCCGAGGCCACGACCCGCAAGGCGTCGTGATGTCCACCGCCTTCGTCTGCGGCATGCTCTTCCTGTGGGGCCTGTGGCCGGCCGTGCTGGTCGTCAGCGTCGCCGCGTTCGCCTCCGACCTCAATGTCAAGAAGTCGGCCTGGAAGCTGCTGTTCAACGTCGGGCAGTACAACCTCTCGGTCGCAGCCGGCTGGCTGGTGATGCTCGCCACGAATCACACCTCCTCCCTCCAACACCCGCTGGCGCACTTCGCTGGCCGCGACCTGCTCTGGATGGTCGGCGTCTGGATCGCCTACTTCGTGACCAACGACGTCCTGGTCTCCGGCGTCCTGGCCTGGACCGACAGCTTCCTGGCCGTGGTGCTGGACGATCTGCTCCACTACACGATGATGACCTTCGCGGTGCTGGCCTTGTCGCCGCTGATCGTGGTGCTGGCCCAGACGGCCTGGGTGGTGATGCCCCTGCTGCTGATCCCACTCGTGCTGGTTTACAAGACGGCCCAGATGTCGCTGGACAAGGAGCATCAGGCCGGCCACGACTCGCTGACCGGGCTGCCCAACCGCAAGAGCCTGCGCAACGCGTTGGAGGAGTCCCTGAGCCGCGCCCGCCGCGATCAGCAGCCGTTCGGCCTGCTGCTGATCGACCTCGATCATTTCAAGGAGGTCAACGACACCCTGGGCCATCACGTCGGCGATCAGATCCTGATCCACTTCGCCGACCGGCTGCGAGCCTCCGTCCGCGACGCCGACCACGTCGCCCGCCTGGGCGGAGACGAGTTCGCGGTGATCGTCTCCGACGCCGAGGAGTCCGAGGTCCGCACGCTGGCTGAGCGGATCCGCACCTCGTTGGTCGACCCGATCGCCCACGACGGCATGCTCTTCGACATCGAGGCTTCCATCGGCATCGCGATGCACCCCGAGCAGGGCCATGAGCCCGATGACCTGATGCGACTGGCCGACGTGGCGATGTATGACGCCAAGGAGACCCGCACCGGCATCGCGACCTACGCCGCCGCCCGGGACCGCCACTCGGCCGACCGGCTCGGCCTGCTCGGCGAACTGCGCCAGGCGTTGGACGACGGCGACATCGAGCTGCACTACCAGCCCAAGGTGGCGATGCGCGACTCCTCACTGATGGGGATGGAGGCGCTCATCCGCTGGGAGCACCCTCAGCGCGGCTACATCTCCCCGGATGAGTTCATCCCGCTGGCCGAGCGCTCGGGCATCATGCCGCTGCTCACCGAGCGCGTCATCGAGCTCGCGCTCGGACAGCTGTCGGACTGGCGCTGCGACGGCCTGCCGGTGCCGGTCGCGGTCAATGTGTCGGTGAGCGACCTGGCCGGCCCCCGACTGGTCGAGCTGGTCTCGGCCGGGCTGCGCGAGAACCACCTGATGCCGGGGATGCTGCAGCTGGAGATCACCGAACGGGTGGTCGCCGAGGACTCGCTGAATCTTGACTCGGTGTTCCGAGCGCTGGCCAAGATGGGGGTCAGCCTCAGCCTGGACGACTTCGGGACGGGCTACTCCTCGCTGCTGCGACTGCAGTCCCTGCCGGTGGACGAGATCAAGATCGACCGGGCCTTCGTGTCCCGGCTGGCCGACACCAGCGACGGCTCGGGCATCGTGCAAGCGGTCATCGACCTGGCCCACGCCCGGGGGCTGCCGGCGATCGCGGAGGGCGTCGAGACGGCCCAAGAGTGGGACGTCCTGCAGTCGCTAGGTTGCGACGGGGCCCAAGGCTGGCACATCGCCGCGCCGATGCCGGCCCGCGCCGCCACCGAGTGGATCCGCGAACGGATCGCCCTGACCGGCACGGTGATCGCCAGCGCGGCTAAATTCTGAGCAGCATCCGTTAGCGTGCAAGGCGTGCTGCTCACCTTGCTCCGCCGCTATCTGCGGCATTACCGTGGCGCGATGGCGGCGGTCGTCGCCCTGCAACTCGTGCAAACCCTGGCCACGCTGTATCTGCCCACGCTGAACGCCGACATCATCGACCACGGCGTGGTGACCGGCGACACCGGCTACATCGGCCGGATCGGCGCGGTCATGGTCGGCATCACCTTCGTCCAAATCGTCTGCGCCGGCGGCGCGGTGTACTTCGGCGCCCGCAGCGCGATGGCCCTAGGCCGCGACCTGCGCCGCGACATCTTCGCCCGGGTGCAGACCTACTCGGCCCGCGAGATGGCCCATTTCGGCACACCGTCGCTGATCACCCGCACCACCAACGACGTGCAGCAAGTGCAGATGCTGGCGCTGATGACCTTCACGATGATGGTGTCGGCGCCCATCATGTGCGTCGGGGGCATCCTGCTCGCGCTCAATCAGGACGTCCCGTTGTCGACGCTGCTGCTCATCATCGTGCCGTTGCTGGCCGTGATCCTGGGGCTGATCATCTCTCGGATGCGGCCGCTGTTCCGGCTGACCCAGGAGCGCATCGACCAGCTGAACCGCGTGCTGCGCGAGCAGATCACCGGGGTCCGGGTGATCCGGGCGTTCGTCCGCGACCGCCAGGAACGGCAGCGGTTCGCCGCGGCCAACACCGAGTTGTACGAGGTCTCGCTGGGGACCGGGCGCTTGATGGCGCTGATGTTCCCCTCCGTGATGCTCGTCGTGAACGTCTCCAGCGTCGCCGTGCTCTGGTTCGGCGGCCACCGCATCGACTCCGGGGCGATGCAGATCGGCGCGCTCACCGCCTTCTTGACGTACCTGACCCAGATCCTGATGTCGGTGATGATGGCCACGTTCATGTTCATGATGATTCCGCGGGCCGAGATCTGCGCCGAGCGGATCACCGAGGTGCTCGACACCGACACCAGCGTCGCACCGCCGCTCAACCCGTCGAATGCCCCGGTCGCACAAGGCGTGCTGGAATTCCGGGGCGTGTCGTTCAGCTATCCCGGCGCCTCGCAGGACGTGCTGCACGACATCAGCTTCACCGCGCTCCCGGGCCAGGTGACCGCCATCATCGGCAGCACCGGCAGCGGCAAGAGCACCCTGCTCAACCTGATCCCCCGGCTCTTCGACGCCACGGCCGGCAGCGTGCTGGTGGACGGGGTGGACGTGCGCTCGCTGGATGCCCGCGTGCTCTCCGACGCGGTGGGCTTCGTGCCGCAGAAGCCGTTCCTGTTCAGCGGCACCGTCGCCTTCAACCTGCGTTACGGCAAGCCGGAGGCCACCGACGCCGAGTTGTGGCACGCCTTGCAGGTCGCGCAGGCGCAATCCTTCGTCGAGTCGATGCCGGGCCAACTCCAAGCCTCGGTCTCCCAGGGCGGGACGAGCGTCTCCGGCGGGCAGCGGCAGCGCTTGGCGATCGCCCGGGCCCTCGTCCGGCTGCCCCGGATCTACGTCTTCGACGACTCGTTCTCGGCCTTGGACTACGCCACCGACTCGGCGCTGCGGGCCGCGCTCACCGCTGAGACGGGTGACTCGACCCTGGTCATCGTCGCCCAGCGGGTCAGCACCATCCGCCACGCCGACCAGATCATCGTCCTCGAGGAGGGCCGGATCATCGCCCAGGGCACCCACGACGAGCTGATGGCCAGCAGCCAGGCGTACTCGGAGATCGTGCTGTCGCAACTGACCCGTGAGGAGGCCGCGTGAGCCGGGCCGCGACGACCGAGGTCGTCCCCGAGCGCGGCCCCCGGCCCACCGGGGAGGTGCTCCGCGGGCCAGCCGCGTTCATGGCCGGCCGCTCGACCGAGAAGTCATTGAACTTCCGCGGCTCCAGCCGTCGGCTGCTGAGGATGCTGGCGCCGGAACGTCCGCTGATCGTGCTCGCGTTGCTGTTCGCCGTGCTCAGCGTCGGGCTGTCGGTCAGCGGGCCGCGCATCCTCGGCCACGCCACCGATCTGATCTTCGGCGGCGTGATCAGCCGGCAGTTTCCCGCCGGGATCACAAAAGCCCAGGCCATCGCGCAGTTGCGCGCCCAGGGCCACGGCACCCTCGCCGACGTGATCTCCTCGGTGCACGTCGTCCCGGGCACCGGCATCGACTTCGACGCGGTCGGTCGGATACTCGGTCTGGTCCTCGTCCTCTACCTGCTCGCCGCCGTCTGCTCGCTGGTCCAGAGCCGGCTGACCACCACCGTGGTGCAGCGCTCGATACGCCGGATTCGGGACGAGACGCAGGAGAAGATCGCGCGGCTGCCGCTGAGCTACTTCGACCGCCAACCGCACGGCGAGGTGCTCAGCCGGGTCACCAACGACATCGACAACCTGGCTCAGACGCTGCAGCAGACGCTCGCGCAGATCGTGAACTCGCTGCTGACCATCGTCGGCGTGCTGGCCGTGATGATCTGGATCTCGCCGCTGCTGGCGCTGATCGCCGTGATCACCGTGCCGCTGTCGGTCTTCATCACGTCGCTGATCGGCAAGCGCGCCCAGCCGCAGTTCGTGAAGCAGTGGTCGACCACCGGCAAGCTCAACGGCCACATCGAGCAGATGTACACGGGGCACTCACTGGTCACCGTGTTCGGGCAGCGCGAGCAGTCGCAGGCCCGCTTCGATGAGTACAACGAGACGTTGTACGAGGCGAGCTTTCGGGCTCAGTTCACCTCCGGGCTGATCCAGCCGTCGCTGATGTTCATCGGCAACATCAACTACGTCTTCGTCGCCGTGATCGGCGCGCTGCGGGTCTCGGCCGGGGCCTTGACGCTTGGCGGCGTGCAGGCTTTCATCCAGTACTCGCGGCAGTTCAGCCAGCCGCTGACTCAGGTCGCCAGCATGTCGAACCTGCTGCAATCCGGCATCGCCTCGGCGGAGCGCGTCTTCGCTCTGCTCGACGCCGCCGAGCAGGACCCCGACCCCCAGCCGGCCGCACGGCTGGGACGGGTGGCCGGCCTGGTCGAGTTCGACCACGTCTCCTTCCGCTACCAGCCCGATCAGCCGCTCATCTCCGACCTGTCACTAGTCGTCCACCCGGGCCAGACGGTGGCCATCGTGGGGCCGACGGGCGCCGGCAAGACCACGCTGGTGAACCTGCTGCTGCGGTTCTACGAGGTGAGCGGCGGCCGGATCCTGCTGGACGGCGTCGACATCGCGACCCTGCCGCGCGAGGCCGTGCGCTCCCGGATCG
>JAOPUY010000512.1 GCA_025963265.1 Frankiales bacterium
TCCGCGGAAGCCGACGGCCTTGGTTCAGGCGGCCTGCGCACCCGTCCGCTCGGCGACCGCCGCTGTCAGAACCTTCTGGCACAGTGGTCTAGTGCCCCTTTATCGCGACGAAGCTGTGGTGCTGCGCGTGCACAAGCTGGGCGAGGCCGACCGGATCGTCACGCTGCTGACCCGGCGCCACGGGCGGATCCGCGCCGTCGGCAAGGGCGTGCGGCGCACCATGTCGCGCTACGGCGCCCGGCTGGAGCCCGGCAGCCACATCGACGTCCAACTGCACACCCGCACCGCCGAGCCGGACGCCGACCGCGGCCACCCGCGCAACCCCGGCCTCGATCTGATCACCCAGGTCGAGAGCGTGGCCAACTACGGCGCCAAGCTGGCCAGCGACTACTCGGCCTGGACGGCGGCCGTCGCGATCTGCGAGACGGCCGAGCGGCTCACCGCCGAAGAGGGCGAGCCGGCGTTGCGTCAATATCTGCTGCTGGTCGGCGCCCTGCGCTCGCTGAGCGAGGGCGAGCACGATCCGTCGCTGATCCTGGACGCCTTCTTGATCCGTTCCATGTCCTTGGCCGGCTGGGAGCCGGCGCTGGCCGACTGCGCGGTCTGCTCGGCGCCCGGCCCGCACCAGGCCTTCCACATCCAGGCCGGCGGCGCCGTGTGCCCGAACTGCCGACCAACCGGTAGCGCTCGCCCGCGGCTGGAGTCAGTGCGGTTGATGAGCGCCCTGTTGCGCTCGGACTGGGAGCACGCCGACGCGGCCGATGATCAGGCCTGCCGCGAGGCCAGCGGCCTGATCGCCGCCCATCTGCAGTGGCATCTGGAGCGCGGCATCCGCTCGCTGCCGCTGGTCGACCGCTGACTCGCTCCGCGCACTAACCACTGCCGGCTCTACTAGGGTCTGGGGCATGCCTCGAACCTGGCCCGCGCCGCCGCCGCATCCCTCGGGCGCGCAGCCACCGGCGATCCCGGCCAATCTGGTCCCCAAGCACGTCGCGATCGTCATGGACGGCAACGGCCGCTGGGCCAACCAACGCGGCCTGCCCCGGACGGAGGGCCACCGGGCCGGCGAGGGCGCCCTGATGGACGTCCTCTACGGCGCGATGCAGATCGGCGTCAAGGTCGTCTCGGCCTACGCGTTCTCGACGGAGAACTGGCGCCGCTCGCCCGATGAGGTCCGATTCCTGATGGGGTTCAACAAGGACGTCATCCGCCGCCGCCGCGACGAGCTCAACGACCTCGGCGTCCGGATCCGGTGGGCCGGCCGCAAGCCGCGGCTGTGGCGCACCGTGCTCAGCCAGCTCGAGGACGCCGAGCGGACCACCGTGGGCAACGACCGGCTGACCTTGCAGTTTTGCGTGAACTACGGCGGCCGGGCCGAGATCGTCGACGCCACCCGGCGGATCGCCGAACTGGCGGCGGCCGGCAAGGTGAATCCCGACAAGATCGACGAGAAGCTCTTCGCGAAATACCTCGACGAGCCCGACTTGCCCGACGTCGACCTGTTCATCCGCAGCTCGGGCGAGCAGCGGACCTCTAACTTCCTGCTCTGGCAGTCGGCCTACGCCGAGCTGCTGTTCGTCGACACGCCGTGGCCAGACTTTGACCGCCGGGACTTGTGGGCGGCCTGCGACAACTACGCCCGCCGCGACCGACGCTACGGCGGCGCGGTCAACCAGCCCGAAAGCGAAGCCCGCTCGTGATCGCCGTCCTGCGTTTTCACCCGCCGGCCGATCCGGCCGCTTTTCAGGAACAGGGCGCCCTCGCCCTCGCGGCGCTGGCCGCCCGGCCCGGCTTCGTGCGCGGCTCGCTCGGGCGCGCCGTCGATGACGACACCGCGTGGGCGCTGGTCTCGGAGTGGGAGTCCGTCGGGGCCTACCGCCGCGGGCTGGGTGGTTACGAGGTCAAGATGCTGACGCCGTTCTTCGCTCAGGTCATCGACGAGCCGAACGCGTTCGAGTCGCTGGTGCTGGCCACCGCCGACGGCCTGTCCGAGATCCGGACCAGCGACCGGGCCGCCGACGCCGATTCGGTGGGCCGCGAGTGAAAGTTGGCTCGACCGCGCGCTTAGCCCTAGTCGCGCTCCCTGATCGACTGACCCTGCTGGCGCTGAGCGCGGTGCTCTCGATCGGTCCGCTGGCCGCCTTCGGGCAGTTCCGGGTCTGGCTGGTCCTCCCGGCGTTCCTGTTGGTCGCCGCGCTGTGCTGGCGGGCCGTCCCTGCTCGGCCCGTCACCGACCCGTCGCCAGCGACGGTGATCGGCGCCGCGGCCGTCCTGGCGATCGCGGTCGTCTGGGTGTTGCTCAACGCCGGCTACGTCTCGCAGTACTTCGTGGTGGTCCGAGACCCCGCGGTCTACACGCTGCGAGCAATCTGGCTGACCCACCACGCTTCGCCGAACATCCCGAATCCCCATGCGCTGCAAGGCGCTCAGGGCGTGCCCGGCGCGTACACCGACACCAGCGGGTTCTTCCAGGCCGGCTCGAAGTGGGAGCCGCAGGGGTCCAGCCTGGTGCCCGCGCTGCTAGCCGTGGGCGGCTGGGTGGGCGGGGTCGGCGGGGTGCTGCGGGCGAACCTGGTGGTCGGCGCCATCGGGTTGCTCGCGCTGTACGCGCTCGGTCGGCGGCTGCTGGGACCGATCTGGGCGCTGGCCCCGGTGGTGGCGCTGGCTGTCTCGATGCCGATGGTGGCCTTCAGCCGCGCGCCCTACACCGAGCCCACCGCGATGATCCTGGTCCTCGCCGGCTTGTCGCTGCTGTGGAGCGCGTTAGACGGCCGTGCCGCCCGCGCCGCTCGGGCGGGCCGGTTGCGGTCGGCCGGCTCCGGTCGGGGGCTGCTGGCCGGGCTGGCCATCGGCGCGACCTTCCTCGTCCGGCCCGACGGCCTGCTCGCGGTCTTGGGGGCGAGCCTGGCCCTGGCGGTGCTGACGGTGTTCGCGAGCGAGGACGAGCGGCGCTCTCAGCTGCGCGCCATCGTGTTCGCCTTCCATCTCGGCGCGGCGATCAGCGTCGGGCTGACTTTCATCGATCTCGGCCGCAACAGCGTGGTGTACGAGGCCACCTCCTGGACCCAACTCAAGCCGCTGACGATCGTGGTCTCGCTCAGCTCGCTGCTGGTGCTGGCGATCTGCGCCGCGCCGAGTCCGCCTCGGCTGCGGCAGCTGCTGGCTCGGCAGCAGCGGCGCCTCGGCTGGCTGACGGCGGCCCTGGTGTTGCTGGCCTTCTCGCTGCTCGCGCTGCGGCCGCTGTTCTACACCGCCCACGCCTCGACCCACACCCTGGCCGCGGCGGCGATCAAGGTGCGCCAGGCCGCCCTGAACCTGCCGCTGGACGGGTCGCGGACCTATGACGAGAACACCGTCACCTGGCTGGCCTGGTATTACTCCTGGCCGGTCGTGGTCCTCGGCGGCATCGGCGCGGCCGGGCTGACGCTGTGGGCTTGGCAGCGGCGCAACGCGGCTTACGTCCCCCTGCTCGGCGTGCTCGGAGTCAGCAGCGCGCTCTACCTGAACAAGTCCGAGATCACCCCGGATCAGATCTGGGCGATGCGCCGCTACCTGCCGGTCGTCATCCCGCTCGGGTTGCTGCTGGCGGCCGGCGTGCTGCGGACGCTGTGGTGCCAGCTCAGGGAGCGCGAGGTCGGCTGGCGCCGGCCGGCGCAGACGGCGCTGGCGATCGCCGGGGTCGCACTGGCCTTCGCGCCCGCCCTGTCCTGGCGGCACACCCTGCGCGTGGCCCAGTACGGCGGCGACCAGGCGCTGCTCAGCCGGCTCTGCGCCACGGTCGCCGGCTCGGACGTGATCATCTCCGATCGAGGTCCGGGCGGCACGATCTTCCTGCCCGGCCTGCGGGTGCAGTGCGGCGTTCAGGCCGTCCTCGCCTCGGAGCCCAACCCGGCCGCGCTCGCGCAGATCGCCGCCAACTGGCGGCGGGCGGGCTCGGACAAGCCGGTCGTGGTGCTGTCCTTCCTGCCCGACGGCGCGCCCTGGACCTCGACCCCGAGCGGCCCGACCGTGACCGGCACCGCGACCGTCTGGGACGAGCCGCTGCTGCACCGCGCCACCACCTGGCACACCGATCAGATCG
>JAOPUY010000518.1 GCA_025963265.1 Frankiales bacterium
CCAGCGGGAACCCGAACTTGGACGTCTCGGCGCCGGTGGCCATCGCGGCGTGAGTCGCGGACGCGATGCCCGGCGCCACCCGCAACAGCACTGGGACGGCTCGTCCGGGCCGCAGGACGGGAGCGAGCTCGGCGATTCGCCGCAGGTCGTCGAAGTTGTCGACCGCGATGTAGCCGATCTCGGCGGCGATGGCCTGCTCGATGTCGTCATCGGTCTTGGCGTTGCCGTGCATGACGATCAGGCTCGGATCGACGCCGGCCAACAGGGCCATCCGCAACTCGCCAGCGCCGACGACGTCGCAGCCCAGGCCCTGCGCGGCCATCACCCGGAGCACCGAGATGGACGGATAGGACTTGGTGGCAAAGCAGATGAGGCTGTCCCGGTGCCGCGCCCCAAAGGCCTGTCGGTAGCGATCAGCGCGCTCGCGCAACGCGTCCTCGTCGAGGACGTAGACCGGGGTGCCGACCTGGGAAGCCAAAGCGGTCATCGAGACGCCTCCGATCAGCAGGTCGTCAGAAGTCAGCTCAGCCGAGGCCGGCAGCAAACCGCTCATCGTCATGACAAGGGACTTTATGCCCTGGTACTGACGTTCCTCCCATAGGCATCGTTACCCACAACGCAGCTCAATGACACAGCAGCTCAATGACACAGCAGCCCAATCACACAGCTCACCGAGGTCGAGGAGACGACATGACCAACAGCGGTACCGAGGAGACCAGCACTGGCAAGCCAAGCGTGGTGGTCGGAGTCGACGGATCGGAGTCCTCGAAGCACGCGCTTGCCTGGGCGGCTTACCTGGCCCGAGGCGCCGGCGCCGACCTCGACGTGATCTCGACCTGGTCCTACCCGTCCAGCTTCGGCTGGAGCGCCGCCCCGGTCGATTGGAATCCCCAGCAGGACCTCGAGAAGTCGCTCACCGAAGTCGTCGATGAGGTGTTCGGTCAGCAACGTCCGGCCGGATTGCGGCTGCACGTGCTCGAGGGCAACGCCGCCGCCGTCCTGCTCGAGCAGAGCAGCCAGGCCCTGATGCTGGTGGTCGGCAGCCGCGGGCACGGCGGGTTCACCGGCCTGCTGATCGGATCGGTGAGCGCCACCCTGGCCGAGCGCGCGGAGTGCCCGGTGCTCGTCGTCCACGGAGACTCGCTCCCGCCGGCCTAGCCGACCCGCGGCCAACGGCGCATCTCTTCGTAACATGGCCTGACATAGAGTGACGTGTGGCCGGCTTACTGACGTTGGGCGTCGAGGAAGAGCTTCATCTGATCGACCTCGAGAGCGGTCAGCTGGCTCCGCGCGCGCCGCAATTGCTCTCCCGGCTGCCCGCCGAGCGGTTCTCGGCCGAGCTTCAACGGACCACCGTCGAGACGAACACCGCCGTCTGCACGAGCCTGGGCGAGCTGCGCGACAGCATCTGGTCGCTCCGTAAAGAGCTGGTCGCCGAGGCCGGCGAGCTCGGGCTCGGCGTGGCCGCGGTCGGCACCGCCGCGTCCTCCTCGCCGACCGACTTCGAGCTCACCGCCTCGGGACGGTTCGGCCGCATGCAGGAGGAATACCGGCAACTGGTCGACGAGCAGTTGATCTGCGGCACCCAGGTCCACGTCGGGGTCGGTGACGCCGATCTGGCCGTCGACGTCACCCAACGGGTCAGCCGCGACCTCCCCCTGCTGCTGGCGCTGTCGGCCAGCTCGCCGTTCTGGCGCGGATCCGACACCGGCTACTCAAGCATTCGCACCATCATTTGGCAGCGGTGGCCCACCTCGGGCACCACCGGGCCGCTCGGCTCGGCCGCCGACTACGCCAACCTGGTCGATGACCTGATCGCCTCCGGGGTCATCGCCGACGCGAAAATGGCCTACTTCGACGTCCGGCCGTCCTCGCACGTGCCGACGGTCGAGCTGCGAGTCTGCGACGCCTGTCCGCTGGTCGATGACGCCATCTTGATCGCCGGACTGTTCCGCGCGCTCGTCCTGGCCGCCGAGCAGGAGGCCGAGGCCGGTCTTCCGATCGTCGCCGTCGCCCCGCCGCTGCACCGGGCCGCGATGTGGCGCGCCGCCCGCAGCGGTCTCACCGGTGAGCTGCTCGACGACCAGCCCCGCCCGGCCCCGATCCCCGCCGCCGAGGCCGTGCGCGGGCTGCTGCGCCGGCTCCGCCCGCAACTGGAGGAGCTGCAGGACTGGGCCGAGGTCTCCGAGCTGACCGAGTCGACGTTGGCCCGCGGCAACTCCGCCGACCGGCAGCGAGCGGCGTGGGCCGAGCAGGGCCGGTTGGCCGATGTGGTCGACCTCGTCGTGGCCGAGACGCACGGCGACATCCCGGCCGCGTTGCCGGCGCTCGCGCTGACCCATCGCTACCCCGTCCGGGCCGGCGATGAGGCCATCCAAGCCGGCGGCCTGCCGCGACCGGCCTACCGGCAAATCTTCACCCGCCTGGACGAGCTCGGACCGAAGCTCCTGCGCGATCGCGGCACTGCGCGCGACGAGTGGACGAGTTCGGCCGGCATGAACTTCGGCGTCGGCGGCGAGCAACGGCCGTTCCCGGTCGACCCGATCCCCCGCATCGTCGCCGCCCACGAGTGGACCGCGCTCAAGGAGGGCCTGAGCCAGCGAGCCCGGGCCATCGAGGCGTTCCTACAGGACGCCTACGGCCCGGCGCGACTGCTCGAGGACGGCGTGCTCACCGCCGACGTGCTGCACTCCTCCCCCGGCTGGCGCCCGGAAGCCAAGCTGCTGCCGCCCGACGCGCTACGGGCGCCGGTGATGGGCTTCGATCTGGTTCGCGATGAGACCGGCGGCTGGCGGGTGCTGGAGGACAACGTGCGAGTGCCCTCGGGCGCGGGCTACGCGTTGGCGATCCGGCGGCTCATGGACGAGGTCATGCCCGATCTGCCCCGTCCGGCGAACCTGCTCGACGCCAGCTCCGCGGCCGACCTGCTGCGTGGCAGCCTGCGGGCGGCGGCAAAGTCCACCGGCTCGTCCGGGGCGCTCGCCCTGCTATCGGACGGCGCCGGCAACTCGGCCTGGTTCGAGCACCGGCTGCTGGCCGAGCAGGCCGGGCTGCTGCTGGTCCAACCCCACGAGCTCGAGGTCAGCGGGGGCGCCCGGCCGGTCGTGCGGGCCAAGCTGGCCGGACGCACCGAGCCGGTGACCGCGCTGTATCTGCGGCTGGACGTCGAAGTGGCCGATCTGGTGGACCGCGACGGCCGCGACATCGGGGCCCAGTTGCTGGCGGTCGCCCAGCAGGGCGGCGTCGCGCTGGCCAACGCGCCGGGCAACGGGGTGGCCGACGACAAGGCAATGTACTGCCACGTGCCCGACCTGATCGCCTACTACCTGTCCGAGCGACCGTTGCTCGACTCGGTCCCGACTTACCGCTGCGCCGACCCGCAGGAGCTGCCGCTGGTCATGGAGCGGGTGGGCGAGCTGGTCACCAAGCCGATCGACGGCTACGGCGGCGGCGGGGTGTTGATCGGTCCGGTGGCCTCGGCGGCCCAGGTCCAGCAGCGCCGCAACGAGATCACCGCCGATCCGCGCCGGTGGGTGGCCCAAGAGGTCGTGCGGCTGTCCTCGCACCCGACGGTGCACTTCGAGCTGCAGCCGAGGCACGTCGACCTGCGAGCTTTCGTCTACCTTGAGGGCCCAGGCCCAGGCCCGGCGCAGGTCGCCGACATCGCGCTGACCCGGGTGGCGCCGGCCGGCAGCATGGTCGTGAACTCCTCGCGCGGCGGCGGGGCCAAAGACACCTGGCTGCTCGGGCCGACCGAGGCGTCTGGCCAACAGCTGAACGAGACGGCGAGTTGAGGAGGCGGCATGTGCGGGCTGGCGGGTGAGATCCGATTTGACGGGCGCAGCCCCGACGTCGCGGCGATCGGCCGGGCCACCGAGTCGATGGCCGCGCGAGGGCCGGACGGCAGCG
>JAOPUY010000566.1 GCA_025963265.1 Frankiales bacterium
GCCGGGATAACGCTGGCGCAGCATCTCAAGCATCTGGTTCCACGGGTCCAGGCCGGCGGCGGCCAACGCCAGGTTGGTCTGGACGTACTGCCCCAGACCGCTGCTCTCGCGCTCGTACAACGCGGCGAAGACGCCCTGCAGCGCCATCTGGCTCGCGCTCCAAGACCCGTAGTTCGCCGAGAAGAACGCCGGTCCGGGACGCGCGACCATCTGCGAGTACGAGCTCATGGCGCCGATCTTGGCCATGATCAGGCCCTCGTAGCCGGGCGCGTCCGCGTAGGGACCCTGCCGACCCCAGCCGGTGATCGAGACGTGAATCAGTCGGGGATTGCTGGCCGCCAACTCCGCGTAGCCCAAGCCGAGCCGTTCCGCGACCCCGGGACGGTAGGCCTCCAGGAGGATGTCGGCGGCGTCGATGAGCTGCCGGGCCTGGGCCAGGCCCTCGGCGCTCTTGAGGTCCAGCTCGACGCTGCGCTTGCCGCGCCCCCACAACGGGTAGGACGGGTGCGAGCGCAGCGGCGTTCCGCCGGGCGGTTCGATCTGGACGACCTCGGCTCCGTAGTCGGCCAGCATCTGGCCGGTCTGGGCGTTGGTGATGCCGTTGCACAGCTCCACGACACGGAGCCCGTCCAGCGGTGTGGTCATCTCGTCCTCCAAAAAGCCCGGGCACACGCACGGGGTCAGGCTGCTAGAGCGGTCGCGGCCCCCGAGCCGGATGCGAGCGGTTAGACAAATATCGAAGCGTCGCGACGACCACCACTATGTAGAAAGAATTGGACACTGTCTACCTGTACGCCAGTAGAGATTTCGACAGTGTCTACTTGATCGCATCGGGACCCAAAAGCTCGCGTCGGGCGTAGGTTCCGTCCATGGCTGAACAACGGTATTTGGATCCTCGTCATGGTCCGCACGAACCCACCACCGGCACCCCGCCGCGTCGGCCGGGCTCGATCCGTCGGACTTCCACCGTCGACTCGCTGCGCACCATGGCCGGCGACCGGCGGCTCGCCCTGCACGGGCGAGCCCGCGATCTGCTCACTCGGGCTGACGGCACCACCGAGGTGGCCGCGACCGCCCGCACCCTCGTCGAGATCGCCTACACGGCCGGGCCCATCGTCCAACGAGTCGAGACCGAACCCCCGGTCAGCGGCTTGGCCGGCCTCACCGGCCGACTGGCCAGCACCGGCTTCCGGGCCGCGATCGACGAGGAGACCTCCGCCAGCCGAGGAACGCTCGAGTACCTGCTGCTCGACGAGATCCCGGTCGCGACTCTGGTCTCCGGTTACTCAGTCATGCACGCCACCTCCCGGGGCGATCTCGAGTCCCAGATCCTCGAGGGGATGCGGGCCCCCGGCCCGCCAGCCCACGGCCCCGACATGTGCGCCGGCTTCCAGGTGGGCGGCACGATCATGCAAAGCCTGTCCATCGGCCAGCACGCGCTGGTGACCGGTCCGGAGGCCACGCCCGTCCTCGATCCGGCCGACCCAATCGGTTGGCACGAGTTCCCGGGCCCGCTGCCGACCGACGGCATGCGGCGCTGGCGGCGAGCCGACCTCTGGGCCGAGGAGAGCGACGGATTGCTGCACCTGGAGACGTTCTTCCGAGACAGCCACCTCGCGCCCGACGGCTTTGAGACGATCATCCACGAGTACACCGTGAGCGCGAGCATCGATCCGTTGGAGATGCGCGTTGTCACCTGCTCAGCCCAGCCCCGCGTGCTGCCCTTCGTGGAGTGCCCGCAGGCGGCCGACAGCGGTCGGCGCTTGGAGGGCATGTTGGTCGGCGGGCTGCGCAAACAGGTGCGAGCCGAACTCACCGGGACGGGAACCTGCACCCATCTCAACGACCAGCTGCGTGAGCTAGAGGACGCGGCCTCCCTCGTCCGGCTGCTCCCGTCCCCGGCCCCGACCGGCTGATCCCGGGCCGCTTCGGGCCCCATTTCCCGGGCCGGTCACGGCTGTATAGTCCTGCTCACCGTATGAGTTTAAGTTCATCTCCCTAACCGGCTGGGCCGCGCGCGCCCGCTGCGTCCGCGCCGGGCGGCGGCTTGACAAATGAGAGGTTGTACATGGAATTCAAGACCCTTGCCGTGGTCGGCCTCGGCACCATGGGTGCCGGGATCTCCCAGACCGCGGTCCAGTTCGGCTACAACGTCGTCGGCATCGAGCCGTCCCAGGCTGGCCTGGACGCCGGCCGCAATCGCATCGCCAGCGGTCTGGCCAAGTTCGCCGAGAAGGGCCGCATCACGGTCGAGGAGAGCGAGGCCGCCCTGGCCCGGCTGACCTTGACCACCGACCGCGCGGCCATCGCCGGCGCGGACATCGTGATCGACGCGGCGTTCGAGGACGTGGACCTGAAGAAAGAGCTCTTCCGCGACTTTGAGAAGCTCGCCTCCCCCACCGCGCTGCTCGCCTCGAACACCTCCACGATCCCGCTGGTGATCATGGCCGCTGAGACCACCGCCCCCGAGCGCGTCATCGGCCTGCACTTCTTCAACCCGGTGCCGCTGATGAAGCTGGTCGAGGTCATCAAGACTCCGGCCACCAGCCAGGAGACCATCGACGGCGCCGTGGCGCTGTCCAAGGCCCTCGGCAAGAGCCCGGTCGTGATCAAGGACGGTCCGGGATTCATCGGCAACCTGCTGGTGGTGCCGTTCCTGCTCGACGCGATCCGCGCCTACGAGCGCGGCGTGGCCGAGAAGGAAGACATCGACGAGGTCATCAAGCTCGGCTTCAACCACCCCATGGGCCCGTTCGCCCTCAGCGACCTGATCGGCCTGGACATCGTGCACGACATGGCCGCGCGGATGTATGAGGAATACCGCGACCCGAAGTACTGGCCGCCGCCGCTGCTCAAGCAACTGGTCCGGATGGGCTGGCTGGGGCGCAAGACCAAGCGCGGTTTCTACACGTACTGACAAGCCTGCGAGCTCACGAGCCCGCGTCCGGCCCTAGCTGCCTGACGCGGGCTCTCGGCTTCGGTTTACGCTGTAAGAAACTACGAGAGGCAGGTGGCGAAGATGGCCGAAGAGAGCATCTTTGAAGACTCCCCACAGGAATACTTCGAGAAGTTCTTCACCAACACCGGTTACTGCGACGCGCAGTCAGTGCTGCCCCACGGTGACAAGTACATCTGTCACTGCACGTGCGGCCGCTGGGACGTCGTGGCCGATGACCAGGAGTCGGGTCTGGACATGGCCCGCGAGCACACCCGCGAGATCACCGAGCGCGAGCTCGCGAAGCTGTCTCGCTGAGTGGCCTCCCCCGACGGCGACCCGTTCCCGCCGTTTCAGGCCATGGTCGCCGAACTGCGGCGGCTGCAGGACGCGATGGCCGCCGCCCGTCCACCGGCTGAGCTCTCGACCGAGCTGACGGCGCTGTTAGCCGACGCCGCTGACCGGCTGTCGCCGTTCGCGACGACCGAGGCCCGCCAGATCTGGGGCAAACGCTCGAGCCAGCCGGGTCGAGGGCAGTCGATCGTGCCGGCCGTGGCTTATGACCGCAACGACGCGTCCCACTCCGAGGGCAGCGTGAGTTTCGGTCGGGCCTACCTGGGCGGCAACATGGCCGCGCACGGCGGGATGATCCCGCTGGTCTTCGACGAGGTGCTCGGCCAACTGGCCGGCGCGGGCGGGCGGGCGCGCTCCCGCACGGCCTTCTTGCACGTGAACTACCGCGCTATCACCCCGATCGGCCCGACGCTGCGGATCGCCGGCGAGGTGACGCGGTTGGAAGGCCGGAAGATCTTCATCACCGGCACCCTGCACCACGGCGAGGTGCTCGTGGCTGACGCCGAGGGCCTGTTCGTAGTGCTCAAGGACGGCCAGCCCTAGCTTCCCGCCACCGACCGAGAGGCTTCCATGATCGACATCTCCGAGAACCGCCTGAGCGTCAGTCGTCCGATGGCCGCTGGTAGCGCGCGGATTTTCGCCGTCGTCGCCAGCCCGCAAGGCCATGTCGACCTCGACGGCTCCGGCATGCTGCTGGCCGCGCCCAACGCGCAGCCGCTGCGAGCCGTCGGCGACAGCTTCGTGATCGACATGGACCGCGAGCCGCTCGGCGACGTGCCGATGGGCAAATACTCCGTGCTCAACATCGTGACCGACATCGAGGCCGACGTCCGCATCGAGTGGAGCGTCGCCGTCGTCGACCGGCCCCGATTCGGACACGTCTACGGCTACCGGCTGGAGCCGGTCGGCGACGCCGAGACCATGGTCACCAACTATTGCGACTGGAGCGGGGTCCCTGCAGAGTGGCGCGAGCGGGTCAGCTGGCCGGTCGTCCCGCCGGCGATGCTCGAACGCTCGCTCGACAACCTGCAGGCAATCGTGGAGGCGTGACCAGATGACGGCCGAACCCGCCGGTGAACTCGACGAGGGCGTCGCCGACCTGCTGTCCCTGCTCGAGTTGGAGGAGGTCGAGCCCGACCTCTACCGGGCCAAGAGCCCGGTGCTGCGCGGCCGGCGGAACATCTTCGGCGGCCAGGTCATGGCGCAGGCCTTGCGGGCGGCCAGTCGCACGGTCGAGCCCGATCGGCTCCCGCACTCGCTGCACGGCTACTTCCTGCGCGAGGGCCTGTTCGAGACCGACGTGATCTTCCAGGTCGAGCGCAGTCGCGACGGCCGTTCCTTCAACGTCCGGCACGTCACCGCCCGCCAGAACGGCAAGATCATCTTTCTGATGACCGCGTCTTTCCACAAGGACGAGCCCGGCCGGTCCTTCGAGTCGCCGATGCGCGAGGTCGGGGCGCCCCCGCCGCCAGACTGGGTCGATGACGTCACCCACCGGCAGTCCAGCATCGGCGTGGACATCCAGCCGGGCCCGGAGATTTCCGTCGACGATGGCGGCCCGGCCTACTTGATCTGGACGCGCACCCGCGGGGAGATGCCAGCCGACCGCGGGCTGAACGCAGCGGTGGCCGCCTACATGTCGGACATGGGGGCCGGTGGCGTCGCCGGAAACGCGATCGGAGTCTCGGCCGCCGAGCACGGCACCGGGAGTCTGGTCATGGCCAGCGTCGACCACGCCATCTGGTTCCACCGCCCGATTCGGGCCGACGACTGGTTGCTCATCGACGCGGTGCCGGTGTCCAACGGCGGCGCCCGGGGCTTGGTTCGCGGCACCATCCACAACCCGGACGGCGTGCACGTCGCCTCGTTCGCGCAGGAGCTGCTGATCCGCGAGCGCTAAGCGTTCGCTGGTCGCGTGTTGCTAGTTGCTTGCGGTGCTCGTTAGTTGCGGCTGCCGCCGGCGAAGTAGCTGAGCAGGCGCAGGATCTCCAGGTACAGCCAGACCAGCGTGACCAGGATGCCGAAGGACAGATACCAGCCGTACTTCTCATCCACCCCGCGCCGCACCGACTGCTCGACCATGTCGAAGTCGACGATGAGGTTGGCTGCGGCGATGACGATGCACAGCAGGCTGAACGCGATCGCCAGGCCGATGTTGCTGTTGCCGCCGCCTCGCAAACCGAGGCCGCCCGAGACGAAGATGCTCGCCAGCCCGTTCACGATAATGAGGCCCAGCACGCCGAGCGTCGCCGCGAACACGATCTTCGTGAACTTCGGCGTGACTCGGACCGCGCCGGTCTTGTAAACGATCAGCACGCCGCCCGCGACCATGATGGTGCCCGTGACGGCTTGCACGACAATGCCGTTGAACTGGTCGTTGAAGACCTTGCTGATCGCGCCGAGAGCTAGGCCCTCGAAGACGGAGTACACGACGGTGGTGCCGGCGTTGGCCCGGCCGGTGAACGCGATGTAGAGGCCGAGGCCGAACCCGCCGATGAAGCCGATCAGCAGCAACGGCGTGCGGGTGCTCTCCGGAGCGAACCAGGCGATGGCCGCCGCCACCAGCACCGTGCCGATCAACAGCATGGTGCGGGTGATGACGTCGTCCAGGGTCAGGTAGCGCGAGGGCGCCGCCGCCTTGAGACCGGGGGCCTCTTGGCCGAACGCCGGCTGGGCGTACCACTCGTTGAGCTGGCCCGCGGACGGCGCCGGCGGGACGACGGGGCCAGCCGGAGCGGTTTGATTCACGCCCGGCCGCCCGGTCTTTTCAAAACCCCGAAGTACCGGGTTGCTGGCCACGGTTGCCCCCTCTGCTAGCGGTGATGCGCACATCTCATGCTGCGCTTTTCACAGCTTCTAACGAGCGGGACCCGCCGCCGAGTTCCCCGGCCGCCTGGTCGGACCACGGCGTAGCTCAATCCGCGCCGTGAAAGAGCTGTGGTCACTTTAAGTAATCGAGATGCTTGAAATAGCTACTTTACGTACGTCAAATGCTTTAGTGCCACGCTCGCCGGTCGATCGGAAATGCAATGTCAGACCAAGGAGAGACGCTGATGAGCTCGTCGGAGGATCGCCCTGCCCTGAGCAACTGGCAGCGGCGAGCCAACCGCGGTGGCGATCCGGACTTCGAGCTCCGGCTGCGCCAGCTGGAGAGCGAGCGTTACGCCAGCCTTCAGAGCACCGACGCGCTCTGCGCCGAATTGCTCGAGGAGGCTGAGCGTCGGGGCGAGACCCACAGCGCCATCCGGGTGCGACTGGTGGCCAGCAATGTGCTCAGCCGCCGGGGGCACGCGGTGGCCGCTCGGGCCCAGCAAGTTCGACTGCACGAGCAGGCCGAACCCTGGCCCAGCCTCGCGCGGCGGGCCCGCATGATGTTGGCCGCCAACGCCGCCCGGCTGGGCGAGCGGGCCGAGGCGACCCGCTGGATTCGCGCCTGCCTGGAAGGCTGGACGGACGGCGAGCAGCCCAGTTGGCGGGCCGAAGCCCTGATGACCTCGGCGCTGCTCTCGGTCAGCCGGACGGGCGTCGACTACACCCTCGTGCGCTACGCGATCACCGAGATCCGCGCGCACTGCGGGCCGCAGATCCTCGCGGTGGCCCTGGCCAACTTCGCCGAGACCGCCGCCGAGTGCGGCGACCTAGACATGGCCGCCGAATTCGCGGACGCCGCGCTGGCGCTCATCGAAGAGCAGGCCGAGGTGGTCACCCCGCTCATTCTCGACTCGATCGCCCAAGCGCGGTTGGCAATGGGCGATCTGGACGCCGCCGAGTCCGAGCTGCGGGCGGCGCTGGAGTTAGAACGCACGACCGGATGCGCCGACGTCATGGGCGACCCGTGGCTCAGCTTGTCCCAGGTGCTGCTGACCCGGGGGCGCCCGGAGGAGGCCTTGGCGATGTTGGACCACCCGCGTCGGCTCGCGGTGAGCCTGCGCACGCCCTGGACGCTGACCCGCGAGTTCCGGCTGCGAGCCAGCATCCTGGCCGAGCTGCAGCGGTGGGCTGAGGCCTACGCGGCGCTGCGCGACCACCTCGAGGTGTATGAGATCGTCCGGTCGGTCGAGGGCGACCGCGCGGTGGCCGAAGCGGCCAATCTGCAGGTGGTGGACGAGGAACGGCGGCGAGCCCGGCAGTTCGAGCAGCTGGCGCTGACCGACTCGCTGACCGGTCTGGCCAACCGCCGGCAGGTCGACCAATGGCTGGAGGAGCCGAGACGGCCGACGGCCGGGCCGCTGAGCGTGGCGATCCTCGACCTCGACCACTTCAAGCGAATCAACGACACTTACTCGCACGGCGCCGGCGATGAGGTGCTGCGCCAGATCGCGCGCATGCTGCGGGCCTTCTGTCAGGAGTACCGCGACTCGGGCCAGGACGTGCTCGCCGCCCGACTCGGCGGGGAGGAGTTCCTGCTGCTGTGGCGCGAGTGCCAACCCGCCCGGGCCGCGACCGCTGCGCACGCCGTGCTTGATCGCATCCGCCATCAGCAGTTCGCTGAGCTGGAGGCCCACGTCCGGGTGACGGCCAGCATCGGACTCGCCTCCGGCGACGCCGAGGTCTCGGGGGCGGAGCTGCTCAAGGCAGCCGACCGCCGCCTCTACCAGGCCAAGCGATCGGGGCGGGACCGCGTCGTCGCCGCCGATACCGCCGGTGTCCCCGTGGCCAGCTGAGGCGACCCGGCGCCCGCTGGGGAGGCCCGTGCAACCGGCGAAGGAGGCACGCGGTATTTTCCCAGAATGGCATCCAACCCCGGCTCCGACTTAGCCCGACTGATCCTGCGTTTGTCCGTGGGCGGCACCCTGATCGCGCACGGTGTCAAACACGCCAAGTCTTTGGAGGGAACCGCCGGCTGGTTCGGCTCCATCGGATTCGAGCAGCCCGAGCTGCAAGCCAAGCTCAGTGCCGCGGTCGAGGTGGGCGCCGGCACCGCGCTCATCGCTGGCGCGGGCACTCCGCTGGCCGCCGCGGCCGTGGTCGGGACGATGGCCGTCGCCGGCCACGTCGTGCACCGGCCCAATGGCTTCTTCATCACCGACGAGGGCTTTGAGTACGTCGCGGCCATCGCCGCCTCGTCGGTGGCCGTCGGAGCGCTCGGCGGCGGCCGGTACAGCATCGACCGGTTGCTCGGCCTGGACCGCAAGCTGTCCGGCGGGCGTGGCGCGGCGATCGCGGCCGGCCTGGGCGTCCTCGGGGCAATCGGGCAGCACAAGACGTTCTGGCGCAAGCCCGCCTCGGCCTGATCTCCGGCCAGCTGATCTCCGGCCAGCTGATCGTCGGCCAGCTGATCTCCGGCTAGCTGATCCTCGGTCAGCTGGCGCGACGGTCCATGCGGGCCATCATCTTCGCGCGTCGCGCGGCGGTGCCGTTCTCGCGGTTGGCGCTCGCCTGTCGCTCGCGCAGTCGCTCGCCGGAGCCGACCGGGTACCCCGCCTTGACCAGGCGGTGCTCGGTCGTCTCGACCATGTAACCGATTGAGTAGATCAGCCCCATCGCCAGGCCGCCACCAGCGCTCATCGCCCGGATCCAGAACGGGCCCGGCACGGCTAGCAGGACGGCCAAGACGAGCGGCGTCAGCTGCAGCAGCGAGCGCGCGACGTGACGCAGCGCCCAGGTGCGGCCCGTCGTGTCATACAGCACCCAGGCCCGGTTTCGTTCCGGCAGACCGGCTCCCCACAGATAGCCGAGCCAGCGCAGCAGACTCGGCCGCTCGACCTGGCCCAGCGGTTCGTTTTCCGTCTCCGTCATAGCCGTTCCCGTCGCGATAGTGCGATAATAGTTAGTACACTAACTAGTCTAGGCCGCCGACCCGACGGCGGCCAGTCGGAGAGGGAACTCGATGGCGGAATCCCCGCAGTTCGGTACGGATCCGCTCGCCCTGGAGCGGCAGGTCTGCTTCGCCCTGGCCGTGGCCAACCGAAGCGTGCTCGCGATCTACCGGCCGATTCTCGAGCCGATGGGCCTGACCCATCCGCAGTATCTGGTGATGCTCGCCCTGTGGCAGGACTCGCCGTTGTCGGTCAAGCGGCTGGGCCACCTGTTGCAGCTGGATCCGGCCACCTTGTCGCCGCTGCTCAAGCGACTGGAGGCGGCCGAGCTGATCACCCGCAGCCGCAGTCAGTCCGATGAACGTCAGCTGCGGATCGAGCTCACCGCCGCCGGCCGTCGCCTGCGGCGGCAAGCGGAGCAGATTCCCGCCGCCGTGGTGGCCAAACTGGGCGTCTCCCTCGCCGAATTGGAGACGCTGCACACCGTGCTCAGCCGCTTCAACACCGCCGCGCTAGCGGCCAATACTCCAGCCGCCGATACGCCAGCCGCGCTAGCGGCCGATACGCCCGCCGCGCTCGCGGCCCGGTGAGACTCAGAGATACAGCGGGATCCCGCCGGTGACCCGCAACGTCTCGCCGGTGATGAAGCTGGACTGAGCCGAGCACAGGAACAACATCGCGTTGACGATGTCGTCCATGGTGCCCTGTCGATGGATCAGCTGACGCTCGTTGATCATGGACGTCACCATCTCAGCCGGCAGCTCGGCCATGGCGTTCTCGGTGGCCATCAATCCGGGTGAGATCGCGTTGACCCGGATCTTGTCGGGCGCGAACTCGGTCGCGAAGGCGACGGTCAGCCCGCGGACCGCGAGCTTGGAGACGCCGTAGGGCGAGCTCGCCAGGTGTCCGGCCATCGAGGAGATGTTCACGATCGACCCGCCGCCCCGGGCCGCCATCGACTCCCGGCAGGCGACCGAGCAGTTCACGACCCCGATGACGTTCACGTCGAACAGGGCTCGGACCTCCGAGCGCTCGAGCACCGTGAAGGGCTGGTTGTACTTGAGCAAGTGCTTGCCCGCGTTGTTGATCAGGATGTCCACGCCGCCGAAGGTCTCGATCGCCGTCGCGACCGCGGCGTCCACCGCGTGCTCATCGGCGACGTCGCAGCGCACGGCCAGCGCGCGAGCGCCGGTGGCCGCAAGCTCCTTGGCCGTCGCCTCGGCCGCCTCGAAGTCGACATCGGCCAACACGACGGCCACGCCGTCGGCGGCCAGGGCGGTGGCGAACGCGCGGCCGAAGCCGACCGCGCCCCCGGTGATGAAAGCGACTCGGGTCGTAGTCTCGGTGCGCGCATCGGCCATAGCGCCGAAGTATCACACCCCCGCCGGGTCCGCACAAGGTCCGCCCACGCGGCCCGTTGCCCCTATGCGCACGTGGCCATCGGACATTAGGGTGCCCACAGAACCGATCCCGCAGACCGGTCATGTCATCCCGCTCGGGGAAGGTGAGGACTCGTGACTAGCGCTGACCCCGACGGCGGCGCCTGGGTGAGTCTGGACGCCAACGCCTTAGCCACAACCGCCCACCGCCCGCCGCCGACCGCCCACCAGGAGCCCTAGTTATGCCGCTTGATCACGATGCCGCCAATGCCGCCGACGCGGTGCTCTCGGGCCTGCGCCCCTACCCGGTCGCAATCACGACCAAGGCCGGGGAGAAGTTGGGCGGCCTGATCTCGTTGTCCGCTGGGTCAGGCAGCGTCCTGCATGAGGCGCCGCGGGTCCAGATCAGCCTGGCCAAGCGCAACCTCACTCACGACCTGGTACGCGAGTCAGGCGTCTTCGCGATGCACCTGTTGGCCGACGGCGACGCCGAGACCCGCGCGAAGTCCTTCGCCATCATCCGCGGCCTCGGCGGCCGCTCCGGCCGCGACTACGACAAGATCGCCGAGTTCGACACCAAGCCCGGAGTGACCGGGTCGCCGATCCTGCTCGATGCCCTGTCCTACGTCGAGGGCAAGATCGTGTTCGAATTGGACATCGAGGAGAGCCATTTGTTCATCGCCGACGTCGTCGCCGCCGAGCGCCTGCAGCGCCGGCCGCGGTTGACGATTGGCAGCGCGTGGGCCGATCTGGGCGCCGATTGGACCGCCGAGTACGAGCGAAACCTCATTCACGAGTTCAACGCCGCGCGGGTGCAGCGCGGGTTGCCCGAGCAACTGCCGGCCACGCCCCAGTGAAGGCGGTTCGGTTCGACCGCATCGGAGATCCGGACGTCCTCTACGTGGCCGAAGTCGCCGAGCCGCACGCCGGCCCCGGGCAGGTGCGGGTGGCGGTCCGAGGCGCCGGCGTCAACCCGGT
>JAOPUY010000567.1 GCA_025963265.1 Frankiales bacterium
CGATCTCGGACCGGCCACCTTGGACGCCGCGACCGGGGCTATCACGGCCACGGCGACGGTCGCCAACAGCACCTCGTACAACTACACCTTCGTCTTCACCCCCACCGGCAACTACAACCCGTCCACCTCCGTCGCGCTGCCTTACTCGGTGAATGGCCCCGCGGCCGTCACCACGACGACGGTCTCCGGCCCGACTGCGACCACGGTTGGCAGTGCCATCACGCTGCACGCTGACGTCAAGTCCGGGTCCCCGGCCACCGCCGTTCCGGCTGGCGCTGGTTCGGTCCAGTTCGCGGTCGACGGCACCAACGTCGGCTCCCCGGTCCCCGTCACTGCCACGGGCGCCGACTTCTCCTACAGCCCGACGGCGGTGCCCAGCACTGGCTCCGCCAACGTCACCGCCACCTTCACCGCGGCGGCCGGGCAGAACTACTCGGCCTCGGTTGACATCACTGGCGTCACCGTCGCCGTGACGGCCCCGGCCTACAACCCCGACCCGCAGACGGTCGTGGTGACGGTTCCGACCGGAACGCTCGTCATCAGCACGCCTTACACCGCCGCCAACCCGTTCAACCTGGGCAGCATGGCGTTGAACGCCGCCGGAACCGGCCTTTCCGCCTCGGCTCCGTTCGGCAGCCCGGAGACCACCGCCCCCGGTGCGACCGACCCGGGCGCGATCCCGGCCGGCACGACCGGAACCCCGGCCGCCGCGCTGACCAACAACGGCGTCACCATCACCGACACCCGTCCTGGCAGCACCGGCTGGACCGCCTCGGCCCAGACGAGCAACTTCGACGGACCTGGCGCCAACGCCACCCCGATCCCTGGCGACAACCTCAGCTTCACCGGCGTCACCCCGAAGTACGTCTCGGGCAACGCCTTGCAGACCGGCTCGGTCACCACGAATGACATCACGGCCTTCCACACTGCCAAGAAGTCCTTCGCCACCACCACCCACGGCCCCGGCACCGTCGACATCTACGGCAACCTCGGCCTGACCGCGCCCACCTCCACCCTGCCCGGCCTGTACACCGCGACGGTCACCTTCACCATCGCGTAGTTCAGCACTGATGCTCCTGTTCCAGGAAGCATTCCGGACAAGCTTTAGCTAAATCGGCAGGGCGGGCGAGACATTCGCCCGCCCTGCTCGTTTCGTTCAGTCCTAGTTCATCACCTAGACGCCGAGATTGAGTCTCCTTCTCTCATGCCTGAATATCTGCGCCTCTGCACCGCACCGGTGCCCACCGACAACCGCCGAAAGGTAGTCCGGCGAGCGCTGCTCGTCCTGTCGGCAACGTTCCTCGCAGTCCTCATCGGTCTTGTGAACACGGCTGATTCCTTCGCGGCCACCACCAGCTCGGGTTCCAGCGCGGCGCCGTCCGCGTCCCCGAGCACCGGCAGCGGCAGTGCGAAAACCCCGGCTCGAGCCACCTTCGGCATCGGGCCGACAACGCTGGGCAAGACCAACGCCCGCGGGTATTTCTCCTACGACATGGGGGTCGGTGGCACCTACTCCGACCACGTCGCCGTGTACAACTACGGAGCGAGCACCCTGCACCTCTCGGTTTTCGCGGCCGACCTGGAGAATGGCGACAACGGCGACATCGCCGTGGGGCTGCAAGGCGCCGCGTTCAACGATGCCGGTGGCTGGGTGAAGCTCAATGCCAAGGTCATCGCGGTGACGGTGCCCGGACAGACGAAGAACGGTCCGGGCCGGGTGATCCTGCCCTTCAGCATTCAGGTACCTAACGACGCGGCGCCCGGTGACCACGGAGCGGCCATCGTCGCGACCTTGAGCACCCTCGGCCTCAATCCGAAGGGGGAGAATGTCCGCCTAGATCAGCGGATCGCCACTCGGATGTACCTGCGGGTGGCCGGACCGCTACACCCCTCGATGGTGGTCGAGAACCTGAAGGTCGCCTACAGCGGCGCGCTGAATCCGATCGGTCGGGGGAGCGCAACCGTCACCTACACCGTCCGCAACAACGGCAACGTGCGGCTGGCGGCCAGTCAGGCGGTGTCCATCACCGGCCTGTTCGGCACGAAGTCCAAGACGGTCACGCCGCCTAACGTGCAACTGCTGTTTCCGCGGTCGAGCCAGACCGTGACGGTGCACCTCACCGGCATCATCCCGGCGGTGTTAGAGAAGGCGCACGTCACGATCACGCCGTTGCTGTTTCAGGATCAAGCGCCGATGGCGGTGTCCAAGGCGAACGCGTCGGTGGGCTTCCAAGCGATTCCGTGGACGCTGCTCGGCTTGCTCCTGCTGGTGCTCCTGCTCGGCGCCGTGGGTTGGTTCATTCGTCGTCGGCAGTCCCCGCCCGGTGACGCCGGGCGACACGGCGCGGGCCACCGGCCCGACGGTCCCAAGACCCCGGCCGGCCCGGATGGCTCAGATGGCTCAGCTGGGTCTGCGCCCTCGAGGTTCGGCTCCCACTCACAGAAGGTTCGATCATGAGGATGCTTCGACGACTGTCGGCCCTAGTGGTCCTGGCGCTGGTCGGTGGGCTGAGCGCGGTGGTGCTAGCTCTGCCCGCCACTGCGGCGGCCCTTCCGTTCACCGACGAGAACGTCAACGGTTACATCGGCTTCTGCGATCAGGCCGGCCAGCAGGTGACGTCGGGGAGCGTCGCTTCGATTCCGTTCATCTGGACCGCGGTGTCCTCGACCGGAGCCCCGGCGAACATGGGCGTGAAATATCTCGGCAAGGCGACGCTGTACGCCTACCAACCTCGTCAGGACGTGGACCCGGGGGAGTGGTCCGGTATGCAGCTCACGGCCGGATCCGCTTACACCAACGACAGCTTCCCGATGGCCCAGGCCACGACTATCGATCCGTCGCTCAACGGCTACCTGGGGACCTACCCCGCGGTCTGGGACGGCCTGGTGGAACTGCGCATGATCTACACCGCGCCCAATCATGTGGCCTACACCGACAGCTACCCAGCGACGGTCATCAAGGTGACCGGCAACAGCTGGACCGAGGTCACCGGGGGCACGGTGAAGTGCGACGCCGGGAAGTCGATTTCCGCTGAGACGGTCTACCTGCCGCCCTCGAAGTTCAAGAGTTCGGCGCCGGCGGCGCCGACTGCGCCGGCGGGCGCGACCGGATCGGCGTCGACCACCACCGGCCCGGCGAAGTCGGGCCCCTCGGGCTCAACGTCCGCCGGCGCCGCCGGTTCCAGCGGCGCCAAGCCGAATCCGGGCGCGTCGCCAACCCAATCGGGGCTGACAGCCGCGGCCAAGGATGCGTCGAAAAGCGGCTCAGGGCCCGTCGTCATCGCGGTCGGCTTAGTCGTGGTGCTGGCCGTGGCCGCGGGCGGCGCGCTCTGGTGGCGACGGCGGCCCAGCTAACCGCTGCTCGGCGCCGGTCAAGCGGCACCGGTAAGCAGCCTAGGCGAATCGGCCCACGGCTCGATCGGCGTGCGTGGTTCGTCCCTCGTTCACTCGTTCGTTCAACTTCAAGCGTCGGAACTTTGCTTGGCCCAGCCAAGGTTTGGCCGAATGGCTTGGAATCAGATGTGCCTAACTCATGGGGAGAAAATCAGTGAAGCTGAGAAGACGATGGGCCGCCACCGCCTTGAGCGGAGCAATCGCCGTCACGACCGCGATCGTCGTGACCGGCGGCGGCGCGCACGCTGCCGGAGGCACCGTTGACCCGGCCATTTCGGGCGACGCGAATGCTCAGGGCACCATCTCGATCTTCGACAGCACCGGCGCCCGCATCTCGACCGGCTCGTTGGACGACCTGACCGGCGACTTCTTCGTGGCTTCCTCGGCCACCACCAGGGTGGGAACTACGAAGGCCTTCTTGCAGGCGGCCACCCCTAACCACACGATCGCTGATTCCTCGCTCTGGTTCAGCGCCGGCTTGACCGGGGCCTCGGTCTGGCCGGTGACCACGCCGGCCAGCGTCGTGGCCGCCGCCGGCGCCGGCGTCCCGGTCGTGCACGTCACGGCGGCCGGTGACGGCTCGCTCGGCGGTTTCTACGCCAGCTCGGTCAACGACCCGACCGCCGGCTTCAACAACATCGTCCAACTTCGCCTCGAGGACTCCGGACCCGGTAAGCCAGCTGACATGCCGTTCTGGCAGGCCGACGTCTACATCGACACCACCGCGGGCACCTGGACCCAGCTCTACCCGGC
>JAOPUY010000615.1 GCA_025963265.1 Frankiales bacterium
GCGAGCACGATGTCCAGGTAGGGGCCCTTGACCTGCATGAGCGCGATCGTGTAGATCGTCAGGCCCTCGGAGGCCTCCGACTCCACCGTGAGGACGTTGGGCTTGAGCGGCACCGCGGCGTTGTTCAGATTGTTCTGCAGCACCTTGAAGGTGATCGCGGGCACGCCCTTGGTCGTGGAGGCGACCGGCTTAGTCGGGCAAGTGGAGGCGGCCTGACTCCATTGCGCGGCCGCGAGCAGGGCGTTGTCGGCCGAGTCGTAGGCGACGACCTCGTTGCTCACCCCGGTGTCCTGTTGCGTGGAGGTCAACACGACGTACTGCCGTCGAGCGGTGCGATGCGCCTCGGTCGTGAAGTCGAAACCACAACCGTCCAAGGTGGTCTGGCCCTTGACGACATCGCCGCTGGGACCGAGCTTCACCGCGAAGCCGGCGGCGAAGTCCGAGGCTTTCAACGCCACGTCCTGCAACACGGTGCCGACCGGCTTCGGAGACGCGAACGGGGACGCGGCGATCGAGGGGGCGCTGGACGCGGTAGTCGAGGACGAGGCGGCACTGGCCGCGCCGTTCGAGGATGAGCAGCCGGCGACCAGCGCCAGGATGAGCGCGAGCACCGCCGCCCCCATCAGACGCCTTGCTGCCCGCTGCCGCGCTAGGCGCGCGGCGAAACCCCAATTGACCATCAGGGCAGCCTAGGGCATCACTGACGGTAAACCGTCGTTGCCGATCCAGCTCATAACTTCTACCGCTCGAGGCGTCCCGAGCTCCTGGCTGGCGGGCGTCCTCGCCGATTGGCTGGAGTTCGACTTCGGCGAATTCGGGCGCCGGGTGGCTGAGCTCAGCCAGGTCCAAGCCGAATTGGACGATCAGCTCGTGCAGGTGGTGCACGTGGCCGGCCGCGGTCCCGATCCGCTGCCGTAGCCACCCCGCGAGCTGGCCGCCCGCTTCTCGGACCCAGCCGGGCGCCGTTTCGCGCGTGTTTTGACCGCTCTGGCGGCCGAGGAGCGACGAAACGACGCACGAAACAGCGGGGCTCGACGAAACAGCTGGGCTCCCAATTAGCTATTTGGGATAGCTATGTAATGTAGCTTCCGTGAGAGACGAGGACGTTCGCGAGTTCCGGGCCCAACTCAGGCTGCTGCATCGACGGCTGCGGCGCGAGGTGCAGCCGGTGGCGGGGCTCTCGCGCACCGCCATGCAGGTGCTGGGCGCCATCGGGCGGCTGCCCGCCGGCTCGCAGCCGCGCCAAGTCGCCGACGAGCTGCTGATGACCAGCTCCAATGTCGCCGCCGCGCTGCGGGAGCTCGAGGCGCGCGGGGTGATCTCCCGCCAGAAGGATCCCACTGACGCCCGCCAGGTCCGGCTGTCGGTCACCGCCCACGGCGAGCGGCTGCTCGCGGACTTCCGCAGCGAACGCGACAGTTGGCTGGGCCGGGCCGTCGAAGCGGTGCTGAGCGAGGACGAGCAGCGCGTGCTGCTGTCGGCCGGACCGCTGCTGCAGCGCCTGGCCGAGCACGAGCCGAGCCCGCGCCCGTGAGCCGGCCGGACACCGGCTGGGTGCGCCGCCTGAGCGGTTACGTGCTGCGCCACAAGCGCGGTCTGATCATCTCCTTGACCGCGGCGGTGCTGGGCAGCGCCGGCCAGGTCGCGGTGCCGCTGATCGCGCGCCAGATCATCGACCAGGTCATCATCGCCCGCAGCTCAGCGCTCTGGCCGTGGTTGGCCCTGCTCTTCGCGGTCGCGTTGGCCACCTTCGCCATGGCTTACCTGCGGCGCTACCGAGGCGGGCGACTCGCCTTGGACGTGCAGTACGACCTGCGTAACGCCATGCACGCGCACCTGCAAGCGATGGACCTGCAGAGCTTGGACCAGATGTCGAGCGGGCAGCTGGTCTCCCGGGCGAACTCGGACTCGACGCTGGTGCAGGCGCTGCTGAACTTTCTCCCGCTGCTGAGCGGGAATGTGCTGTTGATGGTGTTGTCCCTCGGCGTGATGTTCTACCTGTGCCCGCTGCTGGCGGTGGTGAGCCTGATCGTCCTGCCGGCTCTCGTCACGGTGACCTACCGGATGCGGACCCGGATCTTCCCGGCCACCTGGGAGGCCCAGCAGCAGGAGGGCGAGCTCATCCAGATCGTGGACGAGGACATCAACGGCGTCCGGGTCGTGAAGGCCTTCGGGCAGGAGGGACGGGAGATCGAGCGGATTGCCGCCGCCGCCGGCTCCTTGTACGGCGCGCGGATGCGCACGGTCCGACTGCAGTCGCGCTATCAGCCGCTGCTGGAGGCCATTCCGTCCTTCGCCCAAGTGGCGATCCTCGCCCTCGGCGGGTGGCTGGCCCTGCACCACCACATCAGCCTCGGCACCTTCCTCGCCTTCTCGACCTACGTCGGGCAGTTCGTGAACCCGGCCCGGCAGCTGGCCAACATCCTCACCATCGCCCAGCAGGCGCGAGCCGGCGTGGAGCGGATCTTCCAGCTGCTGGATCTGGCCCCGGCCATCGCCGACTCCCCCGAGGCGATCGAGCTGCCCGCAGTGCGGGGCGAGATCAACTTCCAGGATGTCCACTTCGGCTACCAGGCGGACCAGCCGGTGCTGCAAGGGTTCGACCTGCGCATCGCCGCCGGGGAGCGGGTGGCGGTGGTCGGCGCGAGCGGCAGCGGCAAGTCCACGGTGGCGGCGTTGGTCGCGCGGCTGCGCGACCCCGACCAGGGCCGCGTCCTGCTCGACGGCCACGACGTGCGGGAGGTCCGGTTGGCGTCCCTGCGCTCGCAGGTCGCCTACGCCTTCGAGGACAGCTTCCTGTTCTCCGACACGGTCGAAGCCAACATCGGCTACGGCCGTCCCGAGGCCAGCCCGGCCGAGATCGTGGCCGCCGCTCAGGCCGCCGCCGCCCACGATTTCATCAGCGAGCTGCCCCGCGGCTATGACACGCCCGTCGGTGAACGGGGTCTGACCCTCTCCGGTGGTCAGCGACAGCGGATCGCGCTGGCCCGAGCGATCCTGGCCGACCCGGCCGTACTCGTCCTCGACGACGCCACCAGCGCGGTCGACGCCCGCACCGAGCAAGCCATTCACAACGCCTTGCGGACGATCCTGGACGGCCGGACGACGCTGCTGGTCGCGCACCGCCTGTCCACGCTGCAGCTGGCCGATCGGATCGTCGTCATGCACGCGGGGCGAGTCATCGAGCAGGGCACCCACGACGAGCTCACCGAACGCAGCGAGATCTACCGATCCCTGCTGTCCGGGCTGGGCAACACCAGCGGCACGTCCGTCCCGGTGGACGATCCGGAGGAGTTGACCACCGCCGCGTGGGTACAACCGGGGACGCCCATCGCCGGCGGCAACGCGTTCACCGCGGTTGACTCGGTC
>JAOPUY010000004.1 GCA_025963265.1 Frankiales bacterium
CCGGGGAACGGCTGCCGCCAGACGATCTCCTCGGGCAGCCCGAGCTCGAGGCCGACCCGGCGCACCTCGTCCTTGAACAGCGCCCGCAGCGGTTCGACGAGGCCGAACTGCAGATCCTCGGGCAGCCCGCCCACGTTGTGATGGCTCTTGATGTTCGCCGTGCCGGTGCCGCCGCCGGACTCGACGACGTCGGGGTACAGCGTCCCTTGCACCAAGAACTCATAGGCCGCCGAGTCGGCTGCGCCTTCGACGCGAGCCGCGTCGGCCTCGGCGATCAACTCCCGCTCGGCCTGCTCGAACGAGCGGATGAACTCCCGTCCGATGATCTTGCGCTTGGTCTCCGGATCGCTGACTCCAGCCAGGGCGTTCAAGAACTGCTCGCGCGCGTCCACGATTTTCAGCGACACCCCGGTCGCGGCGACGAAGTCCTGCTCGACCTGCTCGGCCTCGCCGGCGCGCAGCAGTCCGTGGTCGACGAAGACGCAGGTCAGCTGATCCCCGATCGCCTTCTGCACCAGCGCCGCCGCGACCGCCGAGTCGACTCCGCCGGACAACCCGCAAATCACCCGCTTGTCGCCAACCTGCTTGCGAATAAGGGCAATCTGGTCGTCAATGATGTTGGCGTCGGTCCAGTCCGGCTTCAGCCCGGCGATGTTGTAGAGAAAGTTCTTCAGGATTTGCTGACCCTGCTCGGTGTGCAGCACCTCGGGGTGGAACTGCACGCCGGCCAGTTGCCGGGCGACGTCCTCGAAGGCCGCGACCGGCGCGCCCGACGAGGACGCGGTGACCGCGAAGCCCTCGGGGGCCCGGGTGACCTCGTTGCCGTGCGACATCCACACTTGCTGCGAGTCGGGTTGGCCGGCGAACAGCACGCCCGGCTCGCCGACCCGCAACAGCGTCCGGCCGAACTCCGAGCCCCCGGTGTCGGCCACCTCGCCGCCGAGGGCCTGAGTCATCGACTGAAAGCCGTAGCAGATGCCGAACACCGGCACCCCGCCCGCGAACAGCGCGGGGTCGGTCGCCGGCGCCCCCGGCTCGTACACCGAGGCCGGACCGCCGGACAGGATGATCGCCTTGGGGTTCTTGGCGAGCATCTCCGCCACCGGCATGGACGAGGGGACGATCTCGGAGTAGACGCTGGCCTCCCGGACTCGCCGGGCGATCAGCTGCGCGTATTGCGCGCCATAGTCAACGACGAGGACGGTGTCGGTCTGCACCCGTCCATTCTCGCAGACGCTCAGAGGTAGGACACCTCGGTGAGCTCCTGGCTCAGGTCCCACAGCTGCGCGGCCAGTCCGAGGTCGGCCGCGGTGGCGCTGATCGAGGCCGGCCCAACCGGACCGCGGGTCTCGCCGAGCCACTGCGGTCCGCTGTAACTGCCGCCGGCCGCCTCGCTGGCGGCGTACAGACTCGGGTTGGCCCCGGCGGCGGCCGACTGCGCGAAGATCGGCGTCACCACTGAGCCGAGCAGCCGCATCACCGGGTTCGCCCCCATCCCGCTCCGCGAGGCAAACAGATTTGTCGCCGACACGCCAGGATGGGCCGCGGCGGACACCAGTGGGGCGCCCGCCGCCGAGGACCGCCGTTGAAGCTCGAGCGCGAAGAGCAGATTGGCCAGTTTTGACTCGGCGTAGGCCGCGCGCGGCTTGTAGCGGTCGGCTGGATTGCCGAGCAACACCGCGGCCGTGCCGCGCTTGTGGACGATCGAGGAGACGGTGACCACCCGGGGCCGCTCGGCGCTCAGGAGCTGCGGAAGCAGCCGGCCGGTGAGCGCGAAGTGCCCGAGGTGGTTGGTGCCGAATTGCAGCTCGAAGCCGTCCTCGGTCGCCCGCCAGCGCGGCGGCGCCATCACGCCGGCGTTGTTGACCAGCAGGTCCAGCGGCAGCTGCCACCGCTCGGCGAAACCGGCCACCGACTCGAGCGAGGCCAAGTCCAGCGACGCGACCGAGACGACGGCGCCCGGGACCAGGGCTCGGATGCGCCCGGCCGCTTGCTCGCCGGCCGCGGTGTTGCGACAAGCCAGCGTCACCGCGGCGCCGTGCTCGGCCAGCCGATAGGCCGTGTGCCACCCGATGCCTGAGTTGGCGCCGGTCACCACCGCGGTTTTCGCTGTGAGCAAACCAAGTTGATCGGGACCAAATGCCATGAGCTCCACGCTACGGGCACACTGGTAGGTGTGAACCAACCGAATGTGCGTACCCGGCTGTGGCGTAATGGCGTCCTGGAGAAAGAGGATTTCCCGTTCGAGGACATCTCCGACTACGTCTGTCAAGACGATTGCCTGGTCTGGGTGGGCCTCTGCGCGCCCGATCACGAACGGCTCAACGCTCTGGCCGACGAGCTGTCCTTGGATCCGCTGGCGATCGAGGACGCGGTGAACCACTACGAGCGGCCCAAGGCCAATCGCTACCAAACCCACACGTTCCTGAGCGCGTATGCCCTCAAGTGGGACGCCGACGCGGCCGCACTGGCCACCGAGCAGGTCGCGGCGTTCGTGCTGCCCCACGCGATCGTCACCGTCATCTCCGACCACTGGTTCGACATCCAGGAAGTCGTCAAGCGCTGGGATGACAACGCCGACCTGACCAAACTCGGGTCCAAGGCGCTGGCCTACGGAATGCTGGATGTGCTGGTGGACAGCCATTTCGAAGTGATCCAAGCGATGGATGACCAAATCGAGGGCCTCGAGGACGACTTGTTCGACGACGCCGGGGCCAAGCACCAGCTACAGCGCCGCACCTTCGCCCTGCGCAAGGCGCTCGTCCAGGCCCGTCGAGTGATCCTGCCGATGCGCGAGGTGCTCAACACCGTCACCCGTCGCGACTCGGATATGCCCGATGCGCTGCGCCCCTACTTCGAGGACCTCTACGACCACGTGCTGCGGGCGGCGGAATGGACCGAGTCGCTGCGGGACATGATCAGCTCGGTGTTCGAGACCAACCTATCGCTCAACGACTCGCGGTTGAACACGGTCATGAAGAAGCTGACCTCGTGGGCTGCGATCATCGCCATCCCGACGGCGGTGACTGGCTTCTACGGTCAGAACGTCCCCTACCCGGGTTTCTCGCGGCAATGGGGTTTCTACACCAGCGCCGGGATCATGATCGCTCTCGTCGTCGGCCTCTACACCGTCTTCAAGCGGAAAGACTGGCTTTAGGCCGCCGCCTGCTGCCGTTGGTAGGCGGTGTGAAACTCAGCCTGCCGACGACGCCGGTCCTCCCGCAGGTCGAGCAGGGTCGAGACCACGTAGTCCAAGTCGAACGATTCCCCCTTCCAGGTCGGTATCTGCTCGTGATCGATCATCGGCAAAGCCGGCTCGCTCTCGGCGGCGGACGTGAGCGTGGTCGGGGACGCGCTCCAGGCGGCGGGGATCAGGATTCCCTGGGGGCTGTAGAAGTCGAAACCGCCGGTCGCCGCCACCACCACGGCGTAGCCGCGATCATGGATCGCGTGATGGTGGTAGTTGCAGAGGCTTACCAGATTGTCCAAACAGGTTGGACCGCCGTCCGCCCAGTGCCAGACGTGATGGGCCTGCAATTTTCGACGCCGGCGCTCGGTGCAGCCGGGCATGACACAGCCTTTGTCGCGGGCCCATAACGCCCGACGCAACGACGCTGGAATCGCCCGAGTCGCCTTGCCCACGTCAAGCACGTCCCGACCTTCGCTCAGCATCACCAGCAGCTTCGAGTCGCACGCCAACCGCCGTGCCTGCTCGGCGGTCAGTGTTCCCCCGTGACGGTAGGCGGCGAGGCCGGCATTCGCGGTTCGCTGCAACACGGCAGCGTCGAGATGCACCACCAACTGGGTGTCTGGATCGCGAGCCGGATCCCGATCGCCGTTGAGCGTCGACTTCGCCATCGCGACCAGACCGTCGAGCCCGGGCGAGGTCGCTGCCAACGCCGCCGACGGCCCGGCGGATGGCCGTCCGTCCGGGTCGCCGTCGGCCTCGCTCGTCGCGACGGCGTCCTTGAGGGCCGTGGCCTCGATCGAGGCCTGGGCCCGAGCGGCCCGCTCCTGCGACTCCTCGAGGGCGGCTAGAAACAGGGCGCCTTCCTCCGGTCCCATCCTCGCGCGCAGCACCAGCATCCCGTCCTCATCAAAGTGATGCGTGAAATAGCGCCGCTCCGTTTCGTTCGGCCGGTCGGCGGCCAACGCCTCCGCTCGTCGCCAGCCGCGAACGGTCCGCTCGGTCTGAGCGGCGGTCGCGGCCAGGGCCAACTCGACCAAGTCAGCCTCACTGTCAGGCTCGGCAACGCGGGTCAGCGCCCGGACCTTGGCGTAGGAAAGCCGGCCGGCTGCGAACTCGGCGCAGATCAGCGGCAACTCACGCAGCGCCCGAGCCACCCGGACCTGCTCGCGGGCGGCATGCACGCCGACGTGGCAGCGCCAGGACAGCCAGTGGGCGCACGACTTCACGCCGAAGGCCGACCAGCCCTCGCGCTGGTCGAACTCGCCCAGGCAGATCAGCAATTGGGCGGTCGCCACACTGATCTGGGCCGCCAAGCGGCAGATCTTCGCCTCGAGCGCGTCCAGCGATTCAGCCGCGGGAGGCGCCTCTTTCAATTCCTTGATCGACGCCGAGTTCGACACCGAGTACACGTCCGTGAGATCTGTGGCCCCGTCCATGTCGAGAACGCTAGGCAGGGGGTCTGACAATTCCCGGAAACCCCGCAAATTCGGTCTCGAATACCCCAAAACGGTCAGCAAAAGCGTCCCCGCGGGGACGCTTTTGTGGGCCCACCGGCCGGTTCGGCTAGGCTGAGGACGGGTCGAGACTGGCGCATAGAGGTGGGTCTAACCATCGGGAATCGATCCGGAACA
>JAOPUY010000019.1 GCA_025963265.1 Frankiales bacterium
TGGACCTCGACGGCCTGCAGGTGATGGTCAACTCGCTGATCTCGCCCACTGATGGCCCGATCGGGGACTCCTCGCTCTGGCTTTCCGATGGCCAGACCATCCTGCTGAACCAGAACGACGCCCGGCCCTCGGACCTCACCTCGTTCCAGCGGCTCGGCCATGTCGACGTGCACATGCTGCAGTTTTCCGGCGCCATCTGGTTTCCGATGGTCTATGACCTGCCCAAGCGGGCCAAGCAGGCGCTCGGCGCGACCAAGCGGGAACGTCAGTTCGACCGCACGCTGCGCTACATCCAGGATCTAGAAGCCAGTTACGTCTTTCCGATCGCCGGGCCGCCGTGCTTTCTCGATGACGACCTGTGGGGGTTCAACGACATCTTCGGCGACGACTCGAACATCTTCCCCGATCAGGCCGTCTTCCTGAACTGGTTGGCCGAGCGGGGACGGGACAACGGCCGGCTGCTGCTGCCGGGCAGCGTCGCCCAGGTGGCCGAGCCGGACTGCCCGGTGGAGCATCCGATTCCGGCCGAGGAGGTGGCCCGGCTCTTCGCCGACAAGACGGCCTACCTGGTGGACATGAAGGCCCGGCGTCAGCCCGAGGTCGAGCAGGCCAAGCTGAGCTGGGCCCATCCCGAGCTGGACCTGTTGGCCGAGATCACCGCCTGGTTCACGCCGCTGCTGGCCGAGGCCGATCAGATCGCGGCCGGCATCGACGGCGGCGTGCGCTTCACCGGCTACGACGAGGATCGCGGTGACGTCGACTTCATCCTCGACTTCCGCGCGCGTCAGGTGCGCCGCTATGACGGGGAGAAGGTCCGCTATCGGTTTCAGACCAAGCGGGTCTATCTCGAGCAGCTCGTCTTCGAGCACGAGATCGACTGGGTCAACTCGCTGTTCCTGTCCTGCCGGTTCACCGCGACCCGGATCGGCCCGTACAACGAGTACGTCTACACGTTCTTCAAGTGCCTCAATGAGGAGCGGCTGAACTACGCCGAGGGCTGGTTCGCCGAGTCGGCCAACGACGAGGAGAGCATCACCTTGGGCGGCTATGCCTTCCAACGGCGCTGCCCGCATCTCAAGGCCGACCTCAGTCGCTTCGGATGGGTCGAGGACGACGTGCTGACGTGTCAGATGCACGGCTGGAAGTGGTCGCTCGAGACGGGTAAATGTCTGACGTCGGTCGGGCACGACCTCCGCACTGAAGGCCGCACCACCGCCGCCGCGAACGCGCCGGCCGCCGGGTAAGTCCGCGCGGTAGTCCTGCGTCGGATCGTCCCCGCCGAATCGTCCCGCCGAATCGTCCCGCTGGGTGGTCGTCAGACGAAGCGAGCGAGCTTGACGCCAGCCTCGTCCAGGGCGGCCCGCACGGCGACGGCTATGCCCAGTGCGTTCGGGGTGTCGCCGTGCACGCACAACGACTGCGGTCCCAGGGTGAGGCTCGTCCCGTCCGCGGCCGACACCGCACCCTGAACCGCCATCGCCGCCGCCCGGGCGGCGATGACCGCGGGGTCGGACAGCACCGCGCCCGGCTCGGAGCGAGGCAGCAACGTGCCATCGGGCTGATAGGCGCGATCGGCGAACGCCTCGGCGACGACGGTCAGGCCGTGTTGGACGGCGACCTCGGCCAGCACGCATCCGGGCAGCGTCAGGATCGGCAATCGAGGGTCGAAGGCAAGGACGGCCTGCACGACTGCGCCGGCTTGAACCTCGTCGACGGCCGCCGTGTTGTAGAGGGCTCCGTGCGGTTTCACATAGCGGACCTGGTCTCCGGCGGCCCGGGCGAAGGCCTCCAGCGCGCCGAGCTGATAGAGCACGTCGGCGTACAGGTCGGTCGGGTCGATGTCGATCCTGCGTCGTCCGAATCCGGCCAGGTCGCGATAGCCGACCTGAGCTCCGATGGCGACGCCGAATTCCACGGCCTCGCCACAGATTCGGCTCATGATGCGCGGGTCGCCGGCGTGGAAGCCGCAGGCGACGTTGGCGCTGGTGATGACTCGTAGCAGAGCGGAGTCATCGCCGAGCGTCCACGTTCCGAAGCCCTCGCCGACGTCGGCGTTCAGGTCTATCTGCACGCGCTCAGGCTAGACGACCTCGTCAGATGCTCATCGTCGCGATGACGTCGGTCGGCTGGGCGGATCCGCCCGCCGGCTCGATCGAGACACCCATCTGCGTCTCGCCGGTCAGGTCGCCGCTGATCAATGTGCGGACCGTCCCGTCTGTGCTCGGGGCGAAGGTGCCGGCCGAGGTGTAGACCTGCTCTCCGGCGCCGTTGCGGCCGATCAGCCAGAGCTGATAGCTCTTGTCGGCAGCCAGCGTGGGCAGCGAATTGCCGATCAGGACGGCCTGTTGATCGCTGCGCGAATACACGATCGTCGCGTGGCCGGAGCCGACGGGGCCGCTGACCACGGCGGCGTCTTGCGCGGTGAGCACCTTCTCGATGGCCGATCCGTTGGCCAGCGCGGGGTGGCTGGCGTCGCGGTGCTGCTGGTAGCCCCAACCGGCGGCCACGATCGCGATCAGCGCGCAGGCGGCCGCCGTGAATTGCCAGGCCGTGCGGGTGAGGCGGGACCGGCGCAGCGGGATGACGTTGTCGGTCAGCGGGGCCAGCGGTCGCACGCTGGAGATGGCGGCCAGGACGTCGGTCCGCAGTCTGGGCGGCGGTGCGGCCTGAGTGATCTGGCTGAGCTCGGCGGCCGTGCGAGTGAAGCTGTCGACCTCGGCGGCGCATTCCTCGCAGCCGGCCAAGTGCTCCTCGAACACTTCGCGCTCGCCGGCCTCGAGGGCGTCGAGGGCGTAGGCGCCGGCGAAGACGTTCAGTTCGTCGGTCATGTGGTCACCCCCAGCGCATCCCGCATCCTGATCAGACCGTCGCGTATTCGAGTTTTCACGGTACCCAGTGGAATCTTGAGAAGTTCCGATACCTCGCTGTGGGTGTAACCGCCGAAGTAGGCCAGGTTCACCGCTTCGCGCTGG
>JAOPUY010000067.1 GCA_025963265.1 Frankiales bacterium
GTTGCAAGTCGATGTGCCGACGAGAGAAACAGCCACGGTGCGCACTCAGCACCGTCGCCGGGGCGACGAGCTGGATCTGCTGCGTCTGCGCGTGTTGCCGCACTGTCCTCGCCTCTCTGAGAGATCCAGCTTAACCCGATCGCGCGTCAGCGGGCAATGCCTACTGATCCGATGGGAATGGTGCTGGTGGCAACGGAATAGCCTTGCCGACTATTCCGCTAGAGAACACATGACGAGTCGTGGCGCGATCCGATGAGCCCGGTCTTCCATTGGTTTCTGCCGACCGGCGGCGACGGCCGGCGGCTGGGCGGCTCGGTGCACGGGGTCGGCATCGGCGCTCCGAACGCGGCCGCGGGCCGCGGAGCCGGCGAGCGGGCGCCGTCCTTGGGCTATCTGAGCCAGCTCGCCCGCGCGGCCGACCAGTTGGGCTACGAGGGCGTGCTGACGCCGACCGGCGCGCACTGCGAGGACGCCTGGGTGGTGACGGCGGCGCTGATCGCGCAGACCACCCGCTTGAAGTTCCTGGTGGCCTTTCGGCCCGGTTTGATGGCGCCCGCTCTGGCCGCGCACATGGCCGGCACCTTCCAGCGGCTCTCGGCGGGACGCTTGCTACTCAACGTGGTCGCCGGCAGCAGCGACGCCGAGCAACGCAGCTTCGGCGACTCGTTGACGCACGACGCGCGCTACGCCCGGGCGGGGGAGTTTCTCCAGGTCGTCCGCCGCTCCTGGGCCGGGCAGGAGTTCGACCACCACGGCCCGCATTACGACCTGGAGCGCTCGCTGCTGCGCGAGCCCCCGGACCCGGTGCCCGAGGTCTATCTCGGCGGCTCGTCCGAGCCCGCGCTCGACCTGGCCGCTCGCCAGGCCGACGTCTACCTGACCTGGGGCGAACCGCCGGCCCTGGTCGCTGAGAAAGTCGCGCAGGTGCGGGAGCGGGCCGACGCGCTGGGCCGCGCGGTGCGCTTCGGCCTGCGGATCCACGTCATCAGCCGGGACACCGCCGAGCTGGCCTGGCAGCAGGCCGACGCGCTCATCGCCGGCTTGAGCGACGCGGAGATAGCCGCCGGGCAGCGTCGGCTGCGGACGCTCGAGTCGGTCGGGCAGAACCGGATGCTCGACCTGCACGGCGGGTCGCGCGATCACCTCGTGGTGGCGCCCAATCTCTGGGCGGGCATCGGGCTGGTCCGCGGCGGCGCCGGCACGGCCCTGGTCGGCAGTCACGAGCAGGTCGCCGAGCGCATCGCCGACTATCAGGGCGTCGGGATCGATGAGTTCATCCTGTCGGGCTACCCCCACCTGGAGGAGGCCTACAACTTCGCCGAGGGCGTCCGGCCGTTGCTCGGGTGATCGGCGGCTAGGCCGACGGCTCCCACAGCGAGTCCGGGTAGTGCTTGCGCAGGTCGGGGGCGATCTCGGCGGCGAAGCGCTCGAACTGCTCGCGTTGCCAGGTGAGCGGCAGCGAGTCGACGCTCACTCCGGTCAGCTGGTGCTGATACAGCTCGGTGAAGCGGTTGACCTTGTCGAGCACCTGCTCGGGGCTGCCGATGAGCGCCGAGCCCTGGTCGATGAACTCCTCGAGCTCCCAGAACGGCGAGCCGTTGTGCTTGGCCGCCGGCGTGGCGCGTTGGGCGTTCCAGAACGGCCGGTAGGCCTCGATCGCCTCCTGCGAGGTGTCCCGGATCAGCAGGGCGGGGAACCCGACGCCGACGATGGGCTCGCCGGCGTGACCGTAATGCTCCCAACGCTCGCGGTAGTGCTCGATCAAGGCCTGGTACCGAGCGGTGGGAAAGAATCCGTTGGCCGAGAACAGCGGGTCGCCGTGCTTGGCGGCCAGCTCCGTGGTCTGCTCGCTGGTCGAACTGCCGTGCCAGACGCGGATCGTGTCCTGATAGGTGCGCGGCTGCGTCGTCACGTCGACCAGCGGAAGCCGGTACTGGCCCGACCAAGTCACGCCCTCCTCGGACCAGAGCCGCCGCAGCAGCTCGTACTTCTCGGCCAGCACGTCCCATTGCTCGGCCGGGTCGAGGCCGAAGGTGGCGTAGTGCGGGGCGTGATTGCCCTTGGCGATGACCAACTCGAGGCGGCCGCCGCTGATGTGGTCCAGCAGCGCGTACTCCTCGGCCACCCGCACCGGGTCGTGGATGGTGAGGACGGTGACGCCGGTCAGCAGCCGGATGCGGGAGGTGCGGGCGGCGACGGCGGTGAGCAGGACGGCGGGGGAGGAGCACAGGAAGGGCGCTCCGTGCCGCTCGCCGATCTGGTAGGCGTCATAGCCCAGTTCTTCCACGAGGTTGCCCAGGCTCAGCACGCTTTCGAGCTTCTCGTGCTGGCTCATCACCACGCCGGTGCCGGGGTCGGGGGCGTTGATGATCAGGGAGAAGGCGGAGATCTTCATTACCGGCCTAACTGCTGGATTCGGATCGCGAGGTGGCGGCGGGATCTTCCACGCCGAGCAGGCCGAGGATGTGCGCGCGGGCTTGCTCGAAGCGGGGATCGCGTCGGTCCTGGAAGATCTCGTGGGTCTCGAGCTGCTCGTCGAGTCGGCCGTCGCGGAGCACGATGACGCGGTCGGCCAACACCAGGGCCTCGTCGACGTCGTGGGTGACCAGCAGCACGGCCGGCTGATGTTTGCGGTGCAACTCGAGCACCAGCTCGTGCATGTGGATCCGGGTCAACGCGTCCAGCGCCCCGAACGGCTCATCGAGCAGCAACAACTCGGGCTCGCGGACGAGGGCCCGGGCCAGCGCGACCCGTTGGGCTTCGCCGCCGGACAAGGTCAGCGGCCACGCGTCGGCGTGGTCGGCCAGGCCGACCTCGCCGAGCGTCCGGGCCGCCTCACTGCGGCGCACTGCC
>JAOPUY010000128.1 GCA_025963265.1 Frankiales bacterium
TTGTCGTCACGGTCCGCGGGTCGCCGGGTTTCCGAGCCAGCACGGACCGATCGTGAGCGTTCAATGACAGATTTCGCAGCGACCCGTAGTTCCCGATTACGGCGTAGACGGTGCCGTCGGGATTTAGCTCGGTGAGCCAGACGAGCTGTGGACTGTTGAGCGCACTAGGGACTTGGGTCGATGCGGCATTCACTTGAATAGCGATCTGACTGGGGTTCGCGATGCTTGAGAGTTGTTGATCCAGCCGTTGGGAAAGGAAGTAACTCAGCGCGAAGTACGTAGAACTTCCCAGAACGGCCACCACGACGATGACCAGCCCCACGACGCCCAGCACCATTCGGCCGGCAAGGCTACTAGGCAACCAGCGTCGGCGAGGCTTTCGATCGCGGCTGGAGATGACGGCCGGGGCGGGTGGCAGCCAGGTCGAGTTATCAGTCGGTTCGGTGATCTCGGTGATGTCCGTGACCTCCGATTGAGTCACCCCCGCGGCGCCTTGACGACGTAGCCGGCTCCGCGGACGGTGTGAATGAGTTTGGGATCGACGTGGTCGACCTTCTTACGCAGGTAGCCAATGTAGAGCTCCACGATATTGGATTGGCCCTGAAAGTCGTACTTCCACACCCGATCCAAGATCTGGGACTTCGACAGGACCACTCGCTCGTTGCGCATCAGGTAGCGCAGCAGCTCGAACTCGGTGGCGGTCAGGTGGACCTCTTCGCCGGCCCGCGTCACTTCGTGGCTGTTCTCGTCCAGTTCGAGGTCGGCCACCCGCAGCACGCCATCCTGGTCGTTCTCAGCGGCCGTGCGACGCAGCACCGCGTGCACCCGGGCCAGCAGCTCCTCGACGCTGAACGGTTTCACCACGTAGTCGTCGGCGCCGGCCCGCAGGCCGTTCACCCGGTCGTTGGTCGTGTCGCGGGCGGTCAGGAAGATGACCGGCACCAGCGATCCGGCCGAGCGCAGGTGCTGCAACACCGCCTGCCCGTCCAAGCCCGGCATCATCATGTCCAGCACGACGAGGTCGGGCGCGTGCTCGGCGACGGCCGCGAGGGCGTTGTGCCCGTTGTCCGCCGTCACCGCCTCGAAGCCGTCGAACCGCAGGGCCGACGCGACGAGATGCACCACGTTCTCTTCGTCGTCGACGACCAGCACCTTGCGCTTGGTCCGAGCAGAAGTGGATGCGGGCGCGGCAGCGACAGAAGAACTCATACTGTGAGCTTGCCTTGTGGGACTAGGCGTGTGATTAGGTTTATCTGTGAATAGTCTGTGCAGCGCTTCGATTCGGTAACTATTGAGCATCGGGCGCACGAGCGCCCGAACCGGCGCCGGTCCCTACAGTGATGGCGTGAGCACCTATGTGGATCAAGAACGCGGCGCGCTGATCGCCACTTTCCGTGAGCTCGGCCCCGACGCCCCGACTTTGTGCGCCGGCTGGGACACCCGGACGCTGCTGGCTCACCTGATCCGCCGCGAGCGCTCGGTGTTGGAGCTCGGCGCCCGCCTGCGGCTGCCGATCGTCACCGCCAAGGCCGAGGCCGCGATGGATCGCTACGCCGAAGAGCACTCCTTCGAGGACATGCTGACCACCTTCGGCTCCGGCTCACCGCGGTACTCGATCTTCGCGGTCCCAGCCCTAGCCGAGCCCATCAACCTGCTCGAGTACGTCATCCACCACGAAGACTGCCGGCGCCCCGCCGGCCTCGAGCCGCGCCCGCTCTCGGCCGAGTTCAACCAGCACGTGCTCAAGCGGCTGCGCCCGTTCGCCAAGCTCACCATGCGCAAGTCGCCAGTGGGCGTCTCGCTGGAGCCGTCCGGCGAGCGGCCGATCCGCGTCGGCAAGGGCGCCACCGAGCCGGTCGTGGTGGCCGGCCAGCCCGTCGAGTTGGCGCTGGTCGCGACCGGCCGCCAGGCGGCCGCGGTGGTCGACTACTCGGGCGACCCGGACGCGGTGGCCGCGTTGACCGCGGCGAAGTTCGGCGTCTGAGCCTCGGCCCTCGCGTCAGTGCTCGAGCCGCGGCCTCCCCGGCGGTCCAGCGAGCCCGAGATCAGCGCCAGCGCCAGGCCGGCCACGGCGAGGAAGCCGCCGACCCGGCTCGGCCATTCGTAGCCAAGGCCCGCACTGAGCACGAACCCGCCGAGCCAGGCGCCGAGCGCGTTGGCCAGGTTCAGCGTCGAGTGGTTGAGCGCGGCAGCCAGCGATTGGCCCTCCCGCGCCACGTCCATCAAGCGGGTCTGCAGGCAGGGCACCAGGATTGACGTCGTCATCCCCAGCAGGAACACGGCGACGACAGCCCCCATCTTGGTGTGCACGGCCATCCCGAAGCCGAACAGCACCAGCGCCGAGAACACCAGCGAGCCGTACATCGAGGGCATGAGGGCGCGGTCGGCCAGCCGTCCGCCGGCGATCATCCCGATCGTCATGCCGACGCCGTACACGGCCAGCATCGCGGTCACCGCCGTCTCGCTGAAGTGCGACAAGCTGGTCAGCGTCGGGGTGATGTAGGAGTACGTCGAGAAAGCGCCGCCGAAGCCGATGGTGCCGACGAGCAGCGTCAGCCAGACCTGCGGCTGCCGCAGCGCGCTGAGCTCCGAGGTCATGCTGGCGCCGACGTCGGCTGGCCGCTGCGGCACCCAGGCCAGCACCGCGGCCAACGTCACCATGGCGAGGATTCCCACGGCGGCGTAAGGCCAACGCCAGCCGTACTGCTGGCCAAGCAGGGTCGTCAGGGGCACTCCGAAGATGTTGGCCACACTCAGGCCGACCAGCATCATCGACACCGCCCGCGCGCGTTTCGCCGGCGCCACCAACGAGGCCACCACCACCGCGCCGATGCCGAAGAAGGCGCCGTGCGGCAATCCGGCGACGAAGCGGGCGGCCACCAGGCTCGGATAGTTCGGGGCCAGCGCCGAGGCCGCGTTACCCAGCGCGAACAGCGCCATCAGCGACCACAACAGCCGCTTGCGGGGCAGCCGCGCGCCGAACGCGGCGATCAGCGGGGCGCCGACCATCACGCCGATCGCGTAAGCCGAGACGACGTGCCCGGCTTGCGGGATCGAGATGTCGACGCCGGCCGCGATGTTGGGCAGCAAGCCCATCGACACGAATTCGCCGGTGCCGATGGCGAAGCCGCCGATGGCCAGTGCGAGGACGGCGACGTTGGCGTGCCGCGCGGGCAGCGGCCCGGAATTGGAATCCGCGGCCGGGTGGGCGAGGGTCATCGGAGCCTCAACGGACGGCGATGCCCTGGGCGGACATCTCCTTCTTCACATCGCCGACCGACAGCGTGCCGAAATGGAACACGCTCGCGGCCAGCACCGCGTCGGCTCCAGCCTGGACCGCCGGGGCGAAGTCGGACGCCTGACCGGCGCCGCCACTGGCGATCACCGGGACGGAGACGGCGTTGCGGACAAGCCTGATCAACGGCAGGTCGAAGCCGTCGCGGGTGCCGTCAGCGTCCATCGAGTTCAGCAGGATCTCTCCCGCGCCCAGCTCGGCGACCCGGCGGGCCCAGTCGACCGCGTCCAGGCCGGCGCCGCGACGGCCGCCGTGTGTGGTGACCTCGAAACCGCTCG
>JAOPUY010000061.1 GCA_025963265.1 Frankiales bacterium
GCCGCCTCCGAGCAGATCGCCTCGGTAGTGCAAGCCTTGGAGCAGCAGTACGACGAATTGGTCGCCGGCCGCGGGCCGAACCTGGTCGCCGACGGGGCCACCTTGCCCACCGCCGAGGAGATCGGCGCGGAGTTCGAGCAGTACCTGTCCCAGCAGATCGACCCGGGCGAGAGCGGCGGCCTCAACTAGCTCAGGCAGCTCCGCTGAGCGCGGCGCGGGCGCAGGCTCAGCGCGGGCGCAGGCTCAGCGCGGGCGAAGGCCATCCAGCAGCGCTCGCGCGCGGTCCTGGACCTGACCCAGCAGCGGCGCGATGTCGGTCGCGGTGAGCTTGCCCTCGCTCAGGCGCCGCAGCGCGTGTTCGGCGTGCGCGGTGTCAGGATCCTCGCGCAGTGACAGGTCGGTCAGCACTCGGGCCGCGCCGAGGGCGCGGGTCAGGGGCGGCGCGTCGGGCAGCGGGACTTCGTGGTGCGTTGCGACCAGCGCGCACAGCCGGTCGGGAAAGCGCCAGGACGCCAGCATGGCCGCCCCCTCCTCGGCGTGCGCGCGCCCGTACAACTCCACCTCGCGCTGGTTGAGCTCGTCGACGCTGGCCGGGAACGGCAGGCACAGTTGGGGCAGCGGCTCGCGCTGGTGCAGCAGCGCCGAGCCGAGGGTGTGCAGCAGGCCGACGCAGAACGCGTCCGGAGCGCTCCCGCCGAGGAGCGGCGCGATCACCGAGGCGGCGGTCGCGGCCAACGCGGCCTGCTCCCAGAATCCCTCCGGCGCGCCGTTCGGGCCGTCCAAGCCCGCGGCCAGCGACACCGCCAGCGCGCGGACGGTCTGAAAGCCGAGCACCGAGATCGCGTAGTGCAAGGTGCCCACTCGGCCGCTGAGGCCGTAGTAGGCCGAGTTGGCCAGTGCGATCACCCGGGCGGTGAACGCCGGGTCCGCTCCGATCGCCCCGGCCAGGTCAGCCACGGTGGTGTGCGGATCGTCGATGAGCAACAGCACCCGGGTCGCAGCGCCGGCCCGCGAGGGAAGCTCGGGATTGCGGCGCCGCCCGGCGGTCCCGCTAGGGCGCCGGCTCGCGCTGCCGACCGGGCTGGCGCTGTTCACCGGGCTGGCGCTGCTGACCGGGCTGGCGCTCATCCCGGGAACTCCGAACTGCCCAGGATGGTGGACGAGCCTCGAAAGAGCCCGCGACCAGCCCGCTTCGCCTCGTACATGCCGCGGTCAGCGGCTTGCAGCAACCCGGTCGCGCTGTCGTAGTCGCGGGCCATGGCCAGCCCGATGCTGGCCGAGATGCGAACCATCTGACCGCCGACTCGCACGGGCGGGATGAGCGCCTCGAGTTGTCGGGCCGCGGCGGCCTCGGCGTCGGCGACGCTGCCGATCTCGCGGATCATGACCACGAACTCATCGCCGGCGATCCGGGCGACCAGGTCGTGGTCGCGGGCCGTGGCCGACAGTCGCTGAGCGACCTCGATCAAGACCCGGTCGCCGGCGTCGTGGCCGAAGTTGTCGTTGATCTGCTTGAAGCCGTCCAGGTCGCAGAAGAGCACGGCGGCGTCGCGGTCCCGGCTGCGGCGGCTGCTGAGCAGTTGGCTCAGCGCGTCGACCAGATGGCGTCGATTGGCCAGCCCGGTCAGCGCGTCGTGACGGGCCTGATAGGCCAGCTGGGTCTCCCACGCGCGACGGGCGGTGATGTCCTCCACGGTGCCGATGAAGCCGGCCGAGCGCCGCGGGGTGCTGACCGGCGAGAGTCGGAATTGAACCCAGCGCTGGCTGTCGGCGACGGAAACGATCCGCACGGTCGCCTCGACCGGCGATCCCGCCAACACCTCATCGAGCATCTCCAGCAGGCCGGGCAAGTCCTCGGGGTAGATCGAGGTCAGCCACCGCGTGCCGAGCAGGCTCTCGCGCGCCACCCCGGCGATTTCAGCGAACTTGGTGTTCACGTAGCCCAGCCGGACGCCGGCTTCTGAGTGCACGATGCCGACCGGCGCGTGCTCAGCCAACGCGCGAAAACGATGCTCTGACTCGCGGGCGGCCTCCTCGGCGACCCGCACGGCGTCGGCGGTGGGCCGGATCCAGACCAGGAAGCTGTCGATTCCGGCCGCCACCACTTTGAGCTGGACGGAGGCCAGCAACGGGTCGGGGGTGTCGACGACCGCGCTCTGCCACTCGCCGAGTGGTTGCTCGGCGGCTTGGGCGATCGTGCGGATGACGACGTTGACCCAGTCCTCGGCCTCGCCGTCGGGCTGATAACGGGCTGCGCGCAGGGGGCGGCCCAGGACCTCGTCCAGGCCGAAGCCCAGCAGATCGACCGCGGCCGGATTGGCCCAGGTCAACCTCGGCGCCCCGAGTTCGGCGGCGGTCACGGCCAGGGCGGCCGGCCCGGCCTCGGCGGCGACGGAGTACACCGCCGCGAGTGTGGAGCCAGCGACGCCGATGCCGCCCTCAACAGTCATACGATCAAGATCGACGACTCAATGGTGTTTCTGAGGCCTCATAACCCTCGATTGCATCAATTTCGACGATCGCACGACTTACGAGTTAACTGGCCCGCCGACCGGCAGCACGTCGACCTCGCGCTGGATCAACTCCTCGAACGTCTCACGCCGCACGACCACCCGTGCCTCGCCCTGCCGGCAGAAGACCACCGGCGGGCGTAGTGCGCCGTTGTAGTTGTTGGACATCGTGAAGCAGTAGGCCCCGGTCACCGGCACCACGACCAAGTCGCCGACGGCCGGCTCGAGCAACGAGACGTCGGCGGTGATCACGTCCCCGGACTCGCAGTGGCGTCCGACCAGATCGGCGAGCACCTCGTGGCCGTGTCGGCGATTAACGATGAACGGACTGAACCGCTGACCGTAGAGCGAGGGTTCGAGGTTGTCGCCCATGCCGCCGTCGACCGCCACATGAGTGCGGGGGCCGTGCTTGACCGTGACGACCCGGTACAGGGTCACGCCGGCCGGCGCCACCACCGAGCGACCGGGCTCGACGATGATCCGGATGTCCGTCCCCAAGTGCCGGTGCGCGGCGGCGACCAGCCGCTCGGCGTACTCCTCGATCTCCGGGCTCGGGTCCCCGGCTTGGTAGGCCACGCCGAGACCGCCCCCGAAGTCATAGACCGGGAACCGAGGCAGCCGGGCCAGCGCCGCGACCTCCTCCTCGAACTGCGACAACTCGCTGATCTGCGAGCCGATGTGGGCGTGCAGGCCCTGCAAGTCGATCGCCGGCTCGCGGTGGCAGCGCTCGATCGCGCTCGGAATGGCAGCCAGCGGGAACC
>JAOPUY010000073.1 GCA_025963265.1 Frankiales bacterium
CGCGCTTGGCTGACGTGCGACCGATCGGCAAGAACACCCGCCGAGTTCTCACGCTGGACTGCTTGCCCGCCGCCAAGCTGACCCGCCCCGGGAGTTGTGTCCGGCGAGGACGATGCGGCCGTGATCATCGGTCAACAGGATGCCGTCGGCGTTGCCGACGGCTCGGGAGTCAGTAACTCAGGGTCAGGCTTCTGCCAAAAGGTGGTGTACTCCGCCGTTGCCGCCGCAACTCCGAGGTGTCTGACCGAGATGTTCAAGATGGTCCAGCCGGCCTCGGACCACTCGTCCAGGTGATTGTTGACCTGCTCCACATGATTGTCCGCCGCCGCCGGCACAGCCAAGACGGTGAGTCGATATTTCACGAGCGGCTCCTGATCGAGAAAGGCAAGTGATCATAACGGTTGCTCCATTGGCGGAAGCGGGATGTTCGTGTCGCTCCAATGCTGCTGTTCGGCGCGGCAGTGCTCGCCCAGAGGGCGCCGCCGAAGGCGTTCTAGGCGAGGAGCTTCCCGTAGTTGATGCGTCTCATCCCGGCCAGGACGGGTACGAGCGCGGCGGTGAACCGTGCGGAAGATCGCTCCAGCGATGGCGGCGGACAAGGCGTCAGGCTAGCTCGGCCCGCATGTCATCACGATGTGAACGGTTTCGTCAGCACTTCGGCTCCGTCTGTTCGACGCGCGCAGTAAGGGGTCCGCGCGGGTGTCGCAATGAGTCACGCGAGGCCTGAGCCTCGATCCACGGAATGCCCCGCTGGTGATTGATCATTAAACACAACAACCGGGAGACTCAAACCGTCATCGCGAGGATCGACCACCGATGGGAGCCGCTCATGACACCCCAGCCAGACGGTGAGGCCGAGCGGGCCGCCTCCGCAGACACGTCCGGACCCCAAGCCCCGATCGTGGCCCGGCAGGCGGCCGGAATTTACGGCCTGATCGTCACCGCCGCGGTGATCGCGAGCGCGGGCGGCCAGCTGCGGACCGCGGCGTTGGTCGTGGCCGTCTTCGTCACGCTCGTGGTGTATTGGCTCGCCGAGGAGTACGCGCGGCTGGGCGAGCACGCGAGTGCCGGGCATTTGCCGACCTGGCCGAGCATCCGGTCCGCACTTGCGGTGAAGTGGCCGATGGTCAGCGCGTCCTACCTTCCGTTGCTGGCCTTGGTCGGGGCTCGATTGCTGGGCGCGTCGGCACCCGCTGCGGCCTACTTTGCACTCTCGCTGACGGTTGTGATGCTGACCTACTACGGCTGGTCGGCCGGTCGGGCCTCCGGCCTGCGCGGTGGCGCGCTGCTGCTCATGACCGCCGCCGCCAGCGCATTGGGCCTGCTGATGATTCTTCTCAAAATCGTCATCGCCCACCTGCACTGATCACGAGTGCTCGGGCAGCCCTCCTCAACCGAGGTGTCCGGACGGTGAACGGCGGATGTACGCGCGAAATTGTGAGATAGATTACGCGGCTCGTGGCCGAATGTTGTTGACATCAAGATCACCGGAGATGTATGCGACCCCAGTAAACTTGGTGGCTGAAGACGTTGACCGAGCAACAAAACCGGGGTGTTTCCCAGCGACTGAGTGGACGAAGATCAGTTTGGAGAACCCCCGGTCCGTCACGACACACGAAACACGTGTCTAGAGAAAACGATTCCACGAAATCCGTTCCCAACGAATCCAGTAAATCCGCTTCAAAGACGGTGCGACGCCTGTCCACGCTGGCGGTGACCGGTTTGGTGCTCAGCGGCGGCGCTATCGCCACCGCGGCGGCCAGCCACGCCGCTACCCCTCCGGCCGTCAGCTCAAGCCCGGCCACCCCGGCCACCAACGCAGCCGCCCACAACCCCCACGGCGACTTGCTCATTCGCGTTGTCGGCCGCCGGGTGGTCGTCCGCGGCAACGCCGATGACCCGGACACGACAAGGGCCGTCCGAGTCATCGTCTCGTTCAACGGCAAGAAGGCGCTCGTGCGGGCAAGCCACGCCGGTCATAGCTTTGCCAGGACGTTCGTCCTCCCTTACGGCCGTTACGCGGTCACCGCGCAGGCGATCAACATCGGTCCCGGGACCGCCAGTCCCGTGATCGGCCGCCAGACGATTGCGCTGGTCAACCCAGCCAGCCACAACCCTCGCGGGACCGGCTACCTCATCCGGTCCGGATCGGCTGTGCGATTCACCGGACACGTCAGTGACCCCGACGCGCCCAAGCGCTCGGTGGCGGTTCACGTCTACGACAACGGTCGCATGGTCGCGGCCGGCCGCACGAACGGTCAGACCCGCGCCTACTCGCTGAGCGCCCAGGTGGGCGCCGGCGTCAACCGGTACGGCGTGGTCGCATTCAACCTCGGACGCGGCACCGGAAACCCCTACCTCGGCCGGTTCACTGTGAACCGCCCACGGCCCTGGGTCGACTCTTACCAGGGAGTGCAGCGCATCGCGGCGACCCTGGTCGCCGCGCACGGCTGGGGCCCCGCCCAGATGGCGGACTTGGTGAAGCTCTGGAACAAGGAGTCTGGCTGGAGAGTGAACGCGGCCAACCCGTCCGGCGCGTACGGCATCCCGCAGGCGCTGCCCGGCAGCAAGATGGGCGCCTCCGGCCCGAACTGGCAATCGGACGCCCGGACCCAGATCGCCTGGGGCCTGAGCTACATCGCCGGTCGCTACGGATCGCCTTCGGCCGCGTGGGCCCACTCGGTCGCCACCAACTGGTACTGATCGGTTCCCGCTGAACAAAGCATCGGCGACGTCACGAGCAATTCGCGACGTCGCCGATGCTTTGGAGGGCGGACTGGAATGAGGACTTGGCTGAGGTGAGGGCGGCGGTGACTTCCGACCGACTGGTCGCCGACCGCACCGACGCCAGCGAGGACTTGAGCGCGTTGACATCCGGCTCGATCTCGGCCTTCGTCGAGTCGCTTAGGTTGGACTGGGCGGCGGCCAGAGCGTCGACCGCGGTGCCGACGGCAGCGGCGTCGGTCTTGGCCTGACCGATGTTCAGCGCTTTCAGGTCGTCGACCACCTTCTGGAAGGCTGTTTGCACGCCCGTGCGAGCGGTGCAGACTTCGTCCTTCGCCGAGGCCTGCGATGACTTCGAGCTTGAGCAGGCAACGAGAAAGATGCCGCAGGCGAGCAGGAGAACAGCGCAGGCGTGGCGAAGGCGGACGGTGAGCCGGTGAGTTGTGTCGGCTCGCGGTCCCAGTGGGCGGTGAATGCGACCGTTACCCATTGCCGATGCCTGTCCCTAGGCCGGAGCTGACCGATCACAGCTGTTCGGAAATCATCCAGCGCTTCGTGAGAAGCGGCCTCACCCCAGCGGGATGAGGCCGCCACCCGGTCTCGGTCGACCAGGACCGGACGCAATCGTAATCCGCGCGCGCAGGTGCATACTTGGCGAACACCCGCAAAACCTGGGTAACGAGGAGGTCGCTCAGTATGCCGACTCGCGCCCAGTACCGCGCAGACCTCGACCGCGTGTGGGATGCCCTGCACGAACTCGCCGAGCTCGCGTGCGTGGCCATCACCCGCGCCACGGCAGCCCTGACCGACGCCAACCTCAGCCTGGCTGAGAAGGTCATCGCCGACGACGTCCGGTTGGACGAAGGACGGGCGGCGCTTGAGGATCTCGTCTTCACTCTCCTGGCGACCCAGCAGCCCGTCGCCAGCGATCTGCGCTTGCTGCTGGCCGCTATCCCAGCCGGTTCCGGTCTGGAACGCATGGGAGACCTGGCGGCTCACGTCGCCCGCGCCGCCCGCGTGCGCTATCCCGACTACGCGGTGCCGGAGCGCCTCCGCGACACGATGACCCAGATGGGCGAGGTGGCCGCCGAGCTGGCCGCTGACGTGGCCACAGCCATTGCCACCCGAGACGCAGGCCTCGCGGCCCGCGTCCCCGACCGCGACGAGTCGATGAATGCCCTGCACGGCCAGATGTTCGTCCTTCTGCGGACGCCTGCGCACCGCACGCCGATTCCCACCGCGATCGACCTCAGCCTGCTCGGTCGCTATTACGAGCGGTACGCCGACCAAGGCGTCTTAGTAGCAGGCCGGGTCTACCACGCCCTCACCGCTCAACCGCCGCCACCCACGCCGCGCTGACACCACCGACGGCGTTATCGCTGGCCACCTAGGCGTTTTTGGCCGCGGTCTTCCTAGCTGGTTCCCAGATGGTTGAACGGGCCGCCCGCCGGCTGGGGGGCGCGGCGGGCGGCCCGAGTGTTGTTCACGGCCCTAGACCGGGTGAGTGCCGTACCTCCCGGTCGCCACTTCCTGCCGCCCGGACACGGCGGACGGCGAGGAGCGCGCAGCGGCTGGCGAGGAAGTCACGGGGGACGCGGGGCCGCTGCGGTTAATCGTGGTCGCGCTCGCCGGAAAGTCACCGCGAGGCGCCTAGGCCGTTCCTGGTGCCCGGTGCCGACTGGCGAACGACGCTCGACGCGTCAACCGGACATGCTGTTTGACCAACCTGCCGACGGTAACACTGCGCCCGCGGCAAAATCAATGGGTCGATCAGCGTGGAGACCAGCGGGAGGGTGAATCCCTTTGGCCGTAACGAGAATGTAGGGTTCCGGCGGCTCCGGAATTCTCGTGGCAATCGGGCCACCACTGGGGCAGGAGTGCCGTCAAGAGGCGTGAGCGACGTGGCCGCCCCGGCCAGGGCCGCAGCCGAGCCGGTGATGGGACGCCTATGATTCGCGCGTGAACGGACTTCCGGACGGCCCGAGCGAACGGGTGATCTGGATGAGCGGGCTACCCGTGGCCGACGACCTGCTACGACCCGAGCTGGTGTCGACTTCGCTGGCGTTGGGTTACCGAAATCTCGCTCCGAGTCTGGCGTTATTGCCGCCGGACAAGGCTGCGCTAACCCAGCTACGGAGGCGGGCCGCCGACCAGGGCATCCGCATCGCGATCTTGGATGGCGTCGCGTCGTGGCTGCCGCTGAGTGGGACTCGCTTCAGCTCGGCGGCCTCCTTCGAACGCGTCGCGGATGTCGCCGCTGAACTCGGTGCACACGCGGTCAGCCTGCTGCCGGTGCGGGTTGACCTCCCAGCTGCGCAGCTGATCGATTGCTTCGGTCGCGCCTGCGACGTGCTGTCAGCCTCGGGAACGGTGGCTCAGATCGAGTTCTCGCCACTCGGGGGAATTCCTGATCTTGCGGCTGCTTGGCGAATAGTGCAGGCCGCCGACCGCTCCAACGGCGGATTGGTGCTCGACACGTGGCATTTCTATCGCGGTGACCCCGACCTCTCGCTACTGAGCAGCATCCCGGGGGAGCGAATCACGTCCGTGCAAATCTCGGATGCGGCGAAGGAGCCCAACGGGTCGCTGTGGCAGGACACCCTGCACCATCGGATGCTGCCGGGCGTCGGTGATATTCCGTTGCCGGCCATCATCGAAGTTCTCCGCGGCATCAACGGACTGAATTGGGTCGGTCCGGAGATCCTCTCCGAAGCGCTCGATCGACTACCACTGGACCAGCGGCTGCGAACCGCCGTCGAGGCCATCGAGCAGCTGCTCTGA
>JAOPUY010000124.1 GCA_025963265.1 Frankiales bacterium
CACAGTCGGCTGACGATTTGAGGACCATTTCTCTAAGCATTCCGAAGGTCGTTTAGAAACCTAAAACAATCGTGAGCCGACCTGATCTTGCATCGCTTCGGAATAGTCACCAGGTGATGGTCGGGAAAGGTATTGGGTAGCGGCGGGCCTGTCAACGGATCGGGCTCGATCCAAGAAAGCCGTTACGGAGGCGTGACATCGTGTTTATATAGACCTGCCGCGGCCCGCAATGGACGTCCGCGACTAAATGGGCGATACTTCGAGGACCGAACGACTCTCGAATATCAGCTCTCGTAAAAGCGGACGGAAGATTCATGACGATTTAAGTGTCAACAACTAACGCGCGCGACGCACTCCGGCGAATTTTGCCGAGGGTCGCCGTCAGCCTCGCAATTGGTCGACGAGGGTGGGGATGTCGGCCAGACAACGCATAGCGTCGTTAAGGTGAGTGCAAGAGACCGCTCCCGCGCTAAGCCCGCGCACCGTCTCGCGCAGCCCGGCGGCCGCCTCACCAAGAATCAGTTGCACGCTGTCCGCGGCGAACGGGCAGTCCGTCGGGAACGGCAAGGATCGCGGTTGGGCGTCGATGGCGAGAATCCGCTGGGTGTCGGCGTCCAGTGTGGCGGTGAGCGCGTACTCATGCACCACGCGGGCCGTCTGGTCCCAATCGCAGGTGGTGTCTCGGAACATCGCGTCGACAAGGACGAGACCGTCGTTGAGCCAGACGTCCAAGCGTCGAACCCGCCTGCTCTGACCGGCCAGCAGCTGGGGCATTGCGTGCCACCCGAGCGGATCACCGCTGCTCAAGTCCGGGGCGACCGGCGGCTGCGCCTCGAACGGTAGCGGCTCGCCCGCCACGGCCAGTCCGAAGGCCAACCCCGAGGCGCGCCAACCGGCGCAGACATCGGCCCGCGGGCTCGAGGAGCGGCCGGGCGGCGGTGGTAACGGCGGCAGTCCGAGCATGACTCGGTCCCGGATAGCCCCGTAGCCAGAGGGGGCGGGGGCCCCTGACAAGTCGTCGACGAGCAGCCCGAGCAGTGTCCCCGACAGGGCGCCGAGCAGCTCCTTGGCTCCGGACCGGAAGCCGAAGCCGACCCGCAGTCCGACCAATGCGTCACACGGCGGGCTCGACGGTTCCTGGCCGACCCCGCTGATGAGGCCATGCTGGTCGATGCCGACATCGAGCGAAGCCGTCGCGCTGATGGCCGCTGTCCCGTCGCCGTCGGTCACGAGGTCCCGGGCCGATCCGGCGATGCGGACCACGCCGGCCGCTCCAGGCTCCTTCGAGCGCGTCGCATCGAGATGGCTGGTGCGCCGGGCCGATCCCCCGCGCCTAGCCGGTGCTGGCTCGAGCACCGGGCCAGGCAGCACTTCGTCGTAGCTCGGTGTCGTCAAGGGATCGAATGCCACGCTCGCATGTTAGCCGCCCGGCCGCCCGACCCGGGCCGGCTCAGGGGACGGCGACCGCCAGCTCGGCCGCGATTCGCTCGCGGTGATAGCGGTCATCGCCGAGGTCCAGCTCCCAATGCCGGCATCGACGAGTGAACAGTTGCACGTCGAAGTCCACCATGAACGCTAGACCCGCGTGCACTTCGTGAGCTCGCGCCGGAGCCAGTCGGGCCGTCACGTTGGCCTGGGCTTTGGCCTGCGACACCGCTCGTCCGGCGGGCTGCCCGGCGTCGATCAGGCCGGCGGCGTAACGGGTGTAGAGCGCGGTCAGATGCGAGTTGATGGCGATGTCGGAGCAGAGGTATTGAACCGCCTGGTACTGGCCGATCGGCTTGCCGAACTGGACCCGCTGGGTGGAGTAGTCGACGGCGTACTCGAGAAGCCGTTCGGCCGCGCCCTGGATCTGTGCGGCCCGCAACACGGTGGCCCGCTCGATGGCTGGAGCGAGCAGCTCCCAGCCGCCGCCAACCGGTCCGACCACCGCGGCAGCCGGCACTGTCACTTGATCGAAGGCAACGGCGTACAGCGGCACGCTGGCCACGTTCGGCAGGCTGGCGAGCGTCACGCCGTCGGCGTCCGGTGCCACCAGCATCAGCGTGACGCCCGAGACCCCAGCCTCGGGCTCGGCGGGCGAGGTCCGGGCCGCCACCAGCAACTGGCTGGCCGAGCCGGCGTAGGCGACCATGATTTTCTGGCCCGTCAACGTAAAGCCGCCGGTGCCGTCGCTGAGTGTGCTCGCCACCGCGGGCAGGGTCACCGCCTCGTCGCCGAAGTCGCCGTCCGCCTCAGCAAGGGCGGGGGTGATCAAGGCGTCACCGGACCACACCTGACGCAGCAGCTCAAGGGCCTCCGGCGTTCCGGCGGCTTGCAGGGCGCCGCCAGCGATCACCGAGGACTCCAGGTGCGGCACCGGCGCGAGCGCTCGTCCCATCTCCTGATAGAGGACGGTCAGGTCGAGCAGGCTGCCGCCCGCGCCGCCCGCCTCGGCCGGGTAGCCCAGACTCAGCCAGTCCAGCTGAGCCATCTCTTGCCAGACGGCGCGCGGGAATCCCTCCCCGGTGTCCTCCAGCTCGCGGATGCGGCTGATCGGGAAGCGGGCCTCGAAGAATGCGCGCGCCATCTTGGCTAATTCGAGCTGTTCGTCGTCGAGGTTGATGTCCATGGTCGAGCTCCTGACTTCGCGAGGCCGCTAGCGGGGAAGGCCGAGGCCACGGGTGGCCAGCACCATGCGCTTGACCTGGGAGGTGCCGCCGGCGTGGTTGCGGAACGAGTGCCGGTACCAGGCCTCGGGACCGCCGTTGGGGTCATCGGGCATCGGCGCCCACCGGGACCCGGTCTTGAGCTGGCCGAGCGGCCCGACGATCTGATTGGTCAGCTCGGCGAAGCGGGGCATCGACTCTTTCTGGACGACGGTCCCGATCGCGCCGGCGTAGGCCGGCGGCCGCCCGGACTGGATGTTGGACAGCGACTCATAGGTCAGCAGCCGTTGAGACTGGACGATCA
>JAOPUY010000131.1 GCA_025963265.1 Frankiales bacterium
TCCGCCGGCCACTCGCCCACCGCCAGCTAGCCCCCGCACGGGATACCCCCGCGTTGGGAGTCCGGAAGTGCCGCTGCAATCGACGGACAGCGACATTTCGAGACTCCCAACGCCGCCGGGGTGCGAGGGTGGGGACGCGGGTTAGACGGGGGTTGGCTCTAGCGGGGTTAGCTGTGCTGCGTCGGCGGGGACGGGGCGGGGCTTGAGGCCGACGTAGGCGGCGACTCCGCCGATGAGCACCAGCCCGGCGGCCACCAGCAGCCCGGCGCGGTAGCCGGACAGGAACGCGTCGACCGAGTCGGCGCCGCCCCGAGCGGCTGCGCTCTGGCGAGCAGAGAGAATCGCGCCGATCACCGTGATGCCGAGCAGCCCCGCCACCTCCCGCGAGGCGTTGAAGATCCCCGACGCGACGCCGGCCTCCGAGGGCGGCATGGCCTCGAGCACGCTGGCGGTCAGCGGCACGGTCAGGCCGCCGCCGATGCCGATGATCGCGAAGCTCGGCATCAGGTCGATGAACGCGGCGTGCTCGCCGAGCAGGCTCACCGAGGCGATGCCGGCGGCCATCAGGACCATCGCGAACGACACCACGCGGTAGGCCCCCAGTCGATGGGTGATCCGCTCCGAGATCACCGCGCCGGCGGCCATCAGCAAAGCCATCGGGACGAACGCGGTGCCGGCCTTGGTCGCTGAGAACCCCAGCACGTTCTGCAGGTACAGGCTGGTGAAGAAGTAGATGCCGAACAGTCCGAATCCCCACATCACCAGCGCCAGCAAGCCGCCGGAGAAGACCCGGTCGCGGAACAGCGAGATGTTCACCATCGGCCCGACCGCGCCGAGTTCGAGGCGGACGAACAACCCGCCGAGCACCACGGCCGCGGCGAACAATCCGAGAATCAACGGGGACGTCCAGCCCTTGTCGCCGCCCTCGATCAACGCGTAGGTCAAGGCGATCAGGGCGCCGGCGGAGGTGAGCACGCCGGGCAGATCGATCCGAGCCAGCGCGCTGGGCTCCCGGGACTCGCCGATGGCCCAAGCGCCGAGCGCCAGCGTGGCGACGCCGACCGGGACGTTGACGTAGAAGATCCAGTTCCAGGTGGCGTGCTGGCTGAGCAATCCGCCGAACAGCGGTCCGACGGCCAGCGCGAGGGCGCCGACCGCGCTCCAGGCGCCGACGGCGGCGGCTCGCTGCCGGGTGTCGGTGAAGGTCGCCGAGATGATCGCGAGGGTCGTCGGCGTGACGAGGGCGGCGCCGAGGCCTTGCACGGCGCGGCTGGCGATCAGCACTTCCACATTGCCGGATAGGCCCGCGGCCAGCGAGGCGAGGGTGAAGACGGCGAGCCCGATCAGGAACAACCGCCGTCGGCCGAAGACGTCGGCCAGCCGCCCGCCGGCCAGCAGCAGGCTGGCGAACACCAGGATGTACGCGCTGACCACCCACTCCAGGCCCGAGACGCTCAGTCCCAGGTCGCGCTGGATCGCTGGCATCGCCACATTGACGATGTTGTTGTCGAGGTAAGTCATGAAGGTCGCGAGGGCGACCGCGATCAGGGCCCAGCGGGGTCGGGTGCGAGTCATCAAAGATCATCTCCTATACGTCGTACATCTATGGTGTATAGGAAACCCTCTACGACGTATAGTTGTCAAGGTGACCCCCAGAACAGCAACCCAGAGTCCTCGCCGCACCGAGGCGGGCGCACCGGAATTGACCCGCGCCGCCGTGATCGAGCGAGCGCTGCAGCTCGCCGACGCGGAATCCCTGGCCGCGGTCTCGATCCGGCGCTTGGCCAGCGATTTCCACGTGACGCCGATGGCGCTGTACTGGCACGTCAAGAACAAGGACGAGCTGCTCGCCGCGATGGGCGATGACTTTTACGACCACATCGAGATCTCCGACTTGGCCGGCCGCGACTGGTTCGAGGTGCTGCGTCTGGTCGTGGAGCGGCTGGTCAGCTCGCTGCGCCGCCACCCCGCCTCAGCCGGTCTGGCGGTGGCCCGAATCCTGCACAGCGAGCGGGGACAAGTGCTGACCGAGCTCACCCTGAGCGTGCTGCGAGACGCCGGATTCTCGGTGGGGCGCAGCGCCGACGTCGCCCGCACGGCCCTGCACACGGCGGTGACCTTGGTGGCCGGGCTACCCGGCGCGGAGCTGGACGTGCCGGCCGACGAGCGCGACGCGGCCCTCGCGCGCAAGCGGGCAGAGATCGCAGCGTTGCCGGCCGACCGCTTTCCCTGCCTGCGGGTGAGCGGGGACGCCCTCACCGGCTGCGAGGACGCCGAGGACTACTTTGAGGCGGGCACGGAGTTCTTCCTGGCCGGAGTCCAGGCGATGCAGCGCCGCCTGCCGTCCGGAGTCGACGCGCCGTAGACCCGACCGCACGCCGATCGTCCATCCCCTGATTACGGAGCAAACCCGTGGACCTGCTTTCCCCGCCGACCATGCTGCCCGTCGACCCAGCCGCCGCTGAGCTCGCCGCCGGAGCCGACCCCGTGCAAGTCGCCACCGCGCACCCCGCGTCCTCACTGGCCTGGGCCGTGCTCGCCGAGGAGGCGCTCGGCCGCGGTTTTGCCGTCGAGGGCTATGCCTACGCGCGCACCGGCTACCACCGCGGCCTCGACGCGCTCCGCAAGTCGGGTTGGCGGGGCACCGGGCCGGTGCCGTGGTCGCACGAGCCGAATCAGGGCTTCTTGCGCGCGGTCTACGCGCTCTCGACCGCGGCCGGGGCGATCTCGGAAACCGACGAGGTCGAACGCTGCTTGGCGCTGCTGGACGACTGCGACCCGGCCGCGGTGACGGCGCTAGCGCGGGCCTGAGGACCTCAGGTCGAACACCTCGAGCGTGTGATAGCGGGCCGCGCCGCGTGGTCCGGCGCCCAGCTCGGATTGGATGAGCTCGACCTCCGTCGCCGACCAGGACGGACCCGAGTAGGTGTCGAGCACCCGCAGCCAGCGGGTCGCGTCCATCGGCGCTGATGTGCGGGCCAGCGTGACATGCGGACGAAAAGCAGCCCCGTCGACCGTCACTCCGGCGCCGTTCGCGGCGTTGCGGACCCCAACGCTCAGCCGGGCCAGCTCGGTCGAGTCGCCGTTGACCCCGGTGTAGAGCACCTTCGCCCGGTCCGCGCTGGGAAACGCGCCGCCCGCGGCGAGTGCGAGCTCCAGCGGCGGCCGCCGGCCCACCGCCGCTCCCAGCCGCTCGAGCAGGTCGTCGTAGCTGCGGTCGCTCACGGCGGGCATGAAGGCGAGCGTGATGTGCCAGCGATCCGCCGCCGTCCACCGCAGCGCTGAGTCGACCGTGCGGCGGGGTTCGACGAACTCGGCGAGGTCCTCGGCGACCTCCTCCGGAAGCGTGATGGCGACGAACAGCCGCGCCGTCATCGCGCGCCCACCTGCCGAGGCGCCATCGGAGCCAGCGGCGGGGCAACCGCCGGCTGGCGGTAGAGCGGAGCCTGCGCCGCCGCGCGGTCGCGGGCCAACCGCTCGACCAACTCGGCGTGCAGGTAGTAGGCCCCCGCGGGCGCGACCCCGCGCTCGGACCGATCCCGCAGGAACGCCAGCTCGGTGGCCGTGGTCTGAAAGTCGGTGAGCAGCCGGGCCGCCCCCCGACCGGACCGCGCCGCGACCGCTTTGCGCCAGGCTCGGCGGGCGGCGATGCTGGCCAGCCAGCCGGCCTCCATCGGCGTCAGCCAGTGGTAGTAGACCATCGCCGGAAGTTGCCGGGCGATGATGTCGCGCTCCCGCCGCCGCTGGCTGCGGGCCCAGAACACGGCGAACACGAAGATCGGCACCATCACCAAGAAGTAGACGAGCAGGTAGCCGGCGAGTCCGAACGTCACCGAGGCGTTCCACAGCGCGTGCAATCCGACGGCGAGGGCAAACCCGGCCAGCGGCGCGGCCCAAGTCACCGTCCCCCGCGGCCGGCTCACCGCGATCCCGATGCCGATCCCGGTCATCGCCGTGAACAGCGGATGGGCGAACGGGGCCATCACCAACCGCAGCACGATGGTGGCGGCGCCGACGTCGGTGCCCTCGCCGAAGCTCTGCGCGATGTAGCCGATGTCCTCGATGAACGCGAAGCCCACGGCGGTGAACCCGGCGTAGACGATGCCGTCGACCACGCCGTCGAACTCGCGTCGGCGGGCGCCGGTGAGCATCAGCAGCAGGAACGCTCCCTTGGCCGCCTCCTCAATCAGTGGCGCCGCGACGACCAGGACGACACCACGGCCGAGCACCTCGCTACTGGCCAGCTCGAGCACCAAGCTGACCACGACGGCGACGGTGGCGCCCCACAGGAAGGCCAGCAGCAACAGCCGGGACGGCTCGGGCTCCCAGCGATCCAGCCAGAAGAACCCGGCCAGCACCACCCCCATCGACACGGCGGTGCAGGGCACGGCCACCAACAATCCGGTCGGGTTGTCCACGCCGATCAGCAGGGCGAAGGCCGCGGCTAGCACGCTGAGCCCGATCAGGACGCCGATAGGCGCGCCGGTCGCGGCCGCGCGGCGGCTCCGGCCCGGGCGGCGGCTCGACGGGGCGGTCATGCGGCCACCTTATTCGAGGCAGAGGTTCCAGAGTTTGGGTTCGGACCAGAGAGTTCGCTTGGTGCGCGGTCGAGGCCGATCGAGCCCGTCCTGGCTGATCAGCGCCTCGTCGCAGGCCAGCTGCAACGAGCGACCGCGGACGGTGCGCCGCCGCCACCGTCCAAAGCGCACGCTGGCCTCGAGCTCAGCCGGCCCGAGTCGGCGCACCGTGAGCGCTTCGGCCGGCCCGTCGCACAGCGGCTGATCGTCGACGACCGCCCGTAGCCACCACTTCGACTGGGCCCCAGGCCACGGCCGGAGCTCGGCTGTGTCGAGGCACAGCCCGCCCGAGTCGTCCTTGAGCACGCCGACCAGCCGCGCTGCGCCGCTGACCGCCAACTGGACCTGAGCCGGCTCGCCGGCGGGCAGCCCGAGGGTCCGCAGATAGGACGGCGGCGCCGGGCTGAGCAGGGCCGTCTCGACCGAGTCGAGCTCCCCGCGCCGCATCAGCCGGCCCAGCGCCAGCTGCAGTCCACCCACCGACGCGGCGACCACCAGCCGGCGGGCGCCCAGCATCGCCAACGCGCGGTCGAGCTCAGCCGCGGTCGGCGCGCACTGGACGTCCTGCACCGATTCGGCCCCGGCGGCGCGCAGAGCCGGCGCGAGACGGTCCCCACCCTGGCCCTCGATCCGCAGCAGCATGCAATCCACTTCGTTACCCTTCATCCGGGAACTCGTCACCGGCTCGCCGTCGCGGGCCGCCTGAGTCAACCCGCACTAGCCTGTTTCACGCCCGCCGGTCGCCAGCCCGGCACGACGTCAGGAGTCTGCTACATGCCCGCGATCATTCTGGTCGGCGCTCAATGGGGCGACGAAGGCAAGGGCAAGGCAACTGATCTGCTCGGTTCCTCGGTCGACTACGTGGTCAAGTTCAACGGCGGCAACAACGCCGGGCACACCATCGTGATCAACGGCGAGAAGTTCGCCCTGCACCTGCTGCCCTCGGGGATCCTCAGCGAGAACTGCGTTCCGGTCATCGGCAACGGCGTGGTCATCGACCTCGAAGTCCTGTTCGGCGAGATCGAGGCCCTGGAGGCCCGCGGCCGATCGGCGGCCAAGTTGATCGTCAGCGCGGACGCGCACGTCATAGCGCCCTACAACACGACCCTGGACAAGGTGACCGAGCGGTTCGCCGGCAGCCGCAAGATCGGCACCACCGGCCGCGGCATCGGACCGACCTACGCCGACAAGATGAACCGCATCGGCATCCGGGTCCAGGACCTGTTCGACGAGGCGATCCTGCGCGAGAAGGTCGGCGCGGCGCTGTACCTGAAAAACCAGATTCTGTCCAAGATCTACAACCGCCGGGCGCTGGACGCCGAGGCCGTGGTGTCGGAACTGCTGAGCTACGCCGACCGGCTGCGGCCGATGGTGCTGGACACCTCGTTGCTGCTCCACGAGGCCTTGGACGCGGGCAAGACCGTGCTCCTGGAGGCCGGCCAGGCGACCATGCTCGACGTCGACCACGGCAACTACCCCTATGTCACCTCCTCCTCGGCCACCGCCGGCGGCGCCTGCACCGGCTGCGGCATCCCGCCGACCCGGGTGAGCTCGGTCATCGCGGTGGTCAAGGCGTACTCGACGCGGGTCGGCGAGGGCCCCTTCCCGACCGAACTGCACGACGAATGGGGCGAGCGGCTGCGCTCGGTGGGTGGCGAGTACGGCACCACCACCGGCCGGCCCCGGCGGACCGGCTGGTACGACGCACCGATCTCCCGCTATGCGGCCCGGATCAACGGCGTCACCGACATCGTGCTGACCAAGCTCGACGTGCTCACCGGCATCGAGTCGATCCCGGTCTGCGTCGCCTATGAGGTCGACGGCCAGCGGGTGGACGAGATCCCGATGACCCAGCGTGACTTCGCGCTGGCCACCCCGATCTACGAGACCTTCCCCGGGTGGACCGAGGACATCTCCCAAGCTCGCACGCTGGCCGATCTGCCGGAGAACTGCCAGGCCTACGTGGCCGCGCTGGAGAAGATGTCGGGTGCGCGGATCTCGGTGATCGGCGTCGGGCCGGCGCGGGACGAGTCGATCGTGCTGCACGACCTGCTGCACTGAGATGCGCGTACTGGTAATCGGGTCCGGCGCCCGCGAGCACGCGCTCTGCCTGGCGCTGGCCGCCGATCCGCAAGTCACCGCGCTGATCTGCGCCCCGGGCAACGCCGGAACGGCCGCGGTCGCCGAGCAACGCCCGGTCGAGGCGGCTAACCCGGCTGCGGTGGCCGAGCTCGCGCGCCTGGTCAACGCGGAGCTGGTCGTCATCGGTCCGGAGGTTCCGTTGGTCGCCGGCGTGGCCGACGCGGTCACGGCCGCCGGCATCGCCTGCTTTGGGCCGTCGGCCGCCGCGGCGCAGCTGGAGGGCAGTAAGGCCTTTGCCAAGGACGTCATGAACGCGGCTGGCGTGCCCACCGCTGGCGCGATCCTGGCCGCGGACGCTGAGCAGGTCGGGGCTGCGCTCGATCACTT
>JAOPUY010000164.1 GCA_025963265.1 Frankiales bacterium
GAGTCAGCAGCAACCGCACGATCGCCTGCGTGCCATTGAGCAGCACCTGGCCCTGATCGCGGGTGTAGCGATCCTCCAACGTCACCACTCGAGCGGGAACCGTCGCAGTCATGAATCTAGGACATCAACCTCGATCAATGAGCGCAAGGATAGTTACTCAGATCCTTGGCATGAGCAGTAAAACTGCGCCCGGAGCTCAAATAACAACGATCGGATGCGCGCTATATACGTCTGATGGCGACGGAGTCAGCTTCCTTGGACGCCACCGACCTGCTCCTGCTCACGCTGCTCGAAACCGACGGCCGAGCCACGGCCCTGGAGCTGGCCGCGCGGGTGGCCCTCACGCCGACCGCGGTCACCCGCCGAATGCGCCGGATGGAACGCGATGGCGTCATCACCGGGTACTCGGCCCGGGTCGATTACACCAAGCTCGGCCTGGCCATCGAGGCCCTCATCGAGGTGCGCTTCTCCGGCAAGACCCGGCCCCAGGTCATGGACGAGACCATCCGGCAACTGCCCGAGGTGTTCGGCGTGTTCACCATTTCCGGAAACTACGACGCGCTGGTCTGGATCCGCGTGCAGGACGTCGCTCATCTGCGCGAGCTCATCGACACCCTGCGGGTCAGCCCGGGCGTCGCGGACACCCGCACCCACATCGTGCTGGCCTCCAACTTCCTGCCGCCGCGCTTGCCCTGATCAGCGGTCAGCGGTAGCGGCGTGATCAGCGCTCGTGGTCGGCGGCGACGATCCGTTCGGCCTGCCGGATCAGGGGCGCGTCGATCATCTGACCGTCGAGGCTGAGCACGCCGGACGTCTGCGCGGCCGCGATGACCCGCCGGGCCCAGTCCAGCATGGCCGCGGTCGGCCGGAAAGCCTCGCGCACCACCGCGGCCTGGCTGGGGTGGATGCAGGCCTTGTAGCCGAACCCGGACGCCGCACCGTCGGCCGCCTCGGCCGCCAGCCCCTCCAGATCTCGGATGTCGAGATAGACGGAGTCAACCGCGTGGCGTCCGTAGGCGTGGGCGGCGATGGCCACCGCGGACCGAGCGTGCCGGGCCACGTCGCGGTAACCGCCGTCGGGCCAGCGGCTGCTCCGTCCGCCCATGGCCGCGATGAGATCCTCCGCCCCCCACATGAGACCGACCACCTCGGGCGCGGCGGCCACGGCGGCCACGTTCTGGACCCCGAGGGGGGTCTCGATGAGGGCGATGACCTGCCAGTCGGCGAGCGCCCGGAGCTGGCCGGGGTCCTCGGCTTTGGCCAGCATGACCGTGCGGTAGTCGGTCTTGCTCAATGCCGCCAGGTCCAGATCATGATCGGGGCTGGTGGCCGAGCTGACGCGGACGATCACGCGAGCGGGGTCCAACCGCTCAGCGAGCAGCGCCTGTCGCGCGGCTTCCTTGTTCGTTGTGGCGACGGCGTCCTCGAGGTCGATGATCACCAGGTCGGCCTGGTCGGCTGCCTTGTGGTACCGATCCGGACGATCGCCCGGGCAGAACAGCCAGGCCGGCCCGGGCAGGGCCGCGGTCATGACGACGCCGGCGCCGGCGCGGTGTGCATGAGCGTCGAGCGAACCACGACCGCCACGACCTCACCGTCCTGATTCCGAGCGGTGTGCCGGAACGTGACGATGCCCTGTCCGGGCCGGCTCTTCGACAGTCGCTTCTCCACGACCTCGGTCTCGCCGTACAAGGTGTCGCCATGCCGTAGCGGGCGCGGGAAACTCGCCTCGGAGAAGCCGAGGTTCGCGACGATGGTGCCCTGGGTCAGGTGCGCGACGGAGAGTCCGACCAACACCGACATGGTCAGCAGGCTGTTGACGATGCGCTCCCCGAACTCGGTGTTGGCCGAGAAGGCGGCGTCCAGATGGAGGGCTTGCGGGTTCATGGTCATCGTGCTGAACGCGATGTTGTCCGCCTCGGAGATCGTGCGGCCGGGGGAGTGCCGGTAGGTGACGCCGAGCGCTAGCTCGTCGAACCACAGACCGCGCTGGACGACGACGGTGGGAGTGCTCATGCGGTTGCTCCAATCTGACCCCGGCCCGGCCGCGCCGGTCGGCGACTGAGCGGTGTCGGTTGCGCCCGTCGCCGGGTCGACGTTTGGGCCAGGGCGGCTCGGCGTTGCTCGCCCCAGACCCAGATCGGGTCGGGCGGCTCCGCTTGCTCGTGACAGAGCAGGACGACCAGCGCGGCGATCTCGTCCGGGCTGGGGTCGCCGAGAAGGCGGATCGTGTTCATACCGGCCGCACTCCGTGGTGTTTTTCCGGTTGCGCCCGCGACTTGCCGACGAGCACCGCGAGCCGCATCGAGAGCTGACCTCGAAGCTCGCCCGGCTGGATGATGTCGTCGATGATTAGCTCGGAGGCCAAGCGCAACAGGTCGACGTCGAGTTCGTACTCGGCCCGCCGTTCCGCGGCGAACGCGGCTCGTTCCTCGGGATCAGTCAGTGTCGCCAGTTTGCCGGCGTAGACGGCGTTCACGGCGGCGTCGGGCCCCATCACCGCGATCTTGGCGGTCGGCAAGGCGAGGCAGATGTCGGGCTCGAAGCCGGGGCCGTTCATGGCGTATAGCCCGGCGCCGTAAGCCTTGCGGACGATGACCGACAACTTGGGCACGGTAGCCGAGGCCATCGCGGTGATCATCTTCGCCCCGTGCCGGATGATGCCCTGGCGTTCGACCTCGCGGCCGATCATGAAGCCGGGGACGTCGGCGAGGTAGACCAGTGGGACGTTGTAGGCGTCGCATAGCTCGATGAAGCGAGCTGCCTTGTCGGCGGAGTCGACGAAGAGCACGCCGCCGCGCACGAGCGAGTTATTGGCGACGACGCCGACCGGGTTTCCGTCGACCCGGCCCAGACCGACGATGACTTCGGCGGCGTAGTCGGGCTTGATCTCGAAGAAGCTGTCGGCGTCCAGGATCGCGTCGAGGATGACGTGCATGTCGAACGGGACGTGTTCGGCCGCCGGGACGCTGTCGTCGTTCAGTGTGGTCAGCGGTCCGAGCGCCTGGACGGCGGGCGGGTGCTCCCGCCAGCAGGTCGGGAGGTAGGAGAAGAGGAGCTGAGCTTGCTCGATGGCGTCGGCGTCGTCGGCGGCGAGTAGGTCGGCGCAACCGGAGACCTCGGTGTGCATCCGCGCGCCGCCCATCTGCTCCAGCGTCACCTTCTCGCCGATGACGACCTCGGCCATGCGGGGGGAGCCCAAGTACATCGACGCGTTGCCGTCCACCATGATCACGAAATCGCAGAAGGCCGGAATGTAGGCGCCGCCGGCGGCCGAGGGCCCGAACAGACAGCAGATCTGAGGTGCCTTGCCGGAGAGTTTCACCTGGTTGTGAAAGATCTTTCCGGCGCCGCGGCGCCCGGGGAACAAGGCGACCTGGTCGGTGATGCGGGCCCCCGCGGAGTCGATCAACCAGAAGATCGGCAGCTCTTCCGCCAGGGCTCGCTCGG
>JAOPUY010000167.1 GCA_025963265.1 Frankiales bacterium
CAACGACAAGCGGCTCTACGTCTGGTTCGACGCGGTCATCGGCTACCTGTCGGCCTCCGTCGAGTGGGCCAGGCGGACCGGCTCGGGCGACGAGTGGAAGGAGTTCTGGACCGGCGACTGCGAGTCCTTCTACTTCATGGGCAAGGACAACGTCGTCTTCCACGCCGAGATCTGGCCGGCGATGCTGTTCGGCTACTCCGGGATTGGCGCCAAGGGCGGGCGGCCGGGTGAGCTCGGGGCCTTGGATCGGCCCTATGAGGTGGTGTCCTCGGAGTTCCTGACCATGGAGGGCAAGAAGTTCTCCTCCTCGCGCAACGTCGTCATCTACGTCGGCGACATGTTGTCCCGCTACGACGCCGACGCGCTGCGTTACTACCTGACCAGCGCCGGGCCGGAGAATCAGGACACCGACTTCACCTGGTCGGAGTTCGTTCGCCGCAACAACGATGAGCTCGTCGCCGGCTGGGGAAACCTGGTCAACCGCACGATCTCGATGACCGCGAAGAACCTCGGGTCCATCCCGGCGCCCGGCGAGCTGGCTGACGTCGACCGCGCGCTGCTCGCCTCCTCGCAGGCCGCCTTCGGCACGATCGGCGACTTGATCGGCAAGAACCGGCAGAAGGCCGCGCTGGGCGAGGTCATGAAGCTGGTGGGCGAGGCGAACAAGTACCTCTCCGACACCGCCCCCTGGAAGTTGAAGAACGAGAACCCCGACCGGATGGCCTCGGTGCTGCACACCACGTTGCAAGTCGTCGACGACGTCAAGACGCTGATCACCCCCTTCCTGCCGGCCAGCTCGCAGCGAGTGCACGAGGCGCTCGGCGGCGCCGGGCTCTGGGCGGCGATGCCCGAGCTGGTCGAGGTGACCGAGCCGACCGCGGTGGGCTCACCGTCCTATTCGGTGTTGACCGGCGACTATCAGACGCAGGCCAAATGGGCCTCGACGCCGATCCCGGTCGGGCGGCCGCTGGCCGCGCCGACGCCGGTGTTCACCAAGCTGGACACCTCGGTCGTCGAGGAGGAGCTCGAGCGGTTGGCCGCCAAGGCCGCCGAAGCCAACCCCGAGGCGTGAGCGCTCCGCGATGAGCAAGGGCAAATCGGCCAGCGCGGACCGGGAGCTCGCGCCGCCGGCGCCCGAGCCGCTGGACGGGTCGGTCTTCGACTCGCACTGCCATCTGGACGCGATGGCCCATCGGGCCGGGGTGGCGGCTCGCTCTGCGGGCGCGCCGGCCGAGTTCATCACCGCGGCCGTCGAGCAGGCCCGGGCGGTCGGGGTGACTCAGCTGATCAACGTCGGCTGCGAGGTCGGGGAATGGGACTCGACCATCCGCTCGCTGAGCCAGCCCGAGGTCTTCGGCGCGCTCGCCGTCCATCCCACCGAAGTCAGCTCGCTGACCGAGTCGGACTACGAGCGACTCGAGGAGCTGCTCGGCCATCCGCGCGTGGTCGCGGTCGGCGAGACCGGTCTGGACTACTACTGGGACCGCAGCTCTCCGCAGGAGCAGCAGCGGCATTTCCGGCGGCACATCGAGCTGGCCAAGCGGGTGGGCAAGCCGTTGGTCATCCATGATCGTGACGCCCACGACGACGTGCTGCGGATTTTGCGCGAAGAAGGGGCGCCGCCGGCGGGCGTGGTGTTCCACGCGTTTTCCGGCGGACCGGCTATGGCTACTGAGTGTGTGGAAGCCGGTTACTTACTGTCATTTCCAGGGGTATTGACGTTCAAGAACGCGCCCGAGCTGCGCGAGGCGGCTCGCGTGACGCCGCTCGACCAGCTGTTGGTGGAGACCGACGCGCCGTTCCTGACCGCCCACCCCTACCGCGGCCGGCCCAACGCGCCATACCTCATCCCGCACGTGATTCGGCAGCTGGCTGAGCTGAAAGAAACCTCAGAATCCGTGGTCTGCGCCACCATTTCTGCCACTGGAGCGAGATTTTTCGGGATCTAGACCCGCAATTGTCCGGGTTTGCTCAAGATCATGTTTGGCCCTACGTGCATGATGCCGTTACGGTGCTGTGACCAAGCAGAACGCGAGCGGCCCTGCTGCGCACGACGATGTGCGTGTTGGGTCCGCCGATCAAGGAGATTCTTCTTTTGCATCGCAGCGTGAAGTACGGCTTGTACGGGGTGGTTATCGCAGGCGTGTTAGGCGGCACGGTCGCCTGGGCCACCACGGACAACAGCAAGTCGGTCGACGTCCGCGTCGACGGCCAGACCCGAGTGGTACACACGACGGCGAAAAACGTCCGCGGCGTCCTGGCTGCGGCCAAGGTGACCGTCGGGTCGCACGACATCGTTGCTCCCGACCTCACTTCGGGGGTCAAAGGCGGCGCTGAGATCGTGGTGCGCCGCGGCCACCTGTTGCACCTGACCGTCGACGGCCAGGCTCGCGACGTCTGGGTGAACGCCGACTCGGTCGATGAGGCCCTGGGCCAGCTCGGCTACGACAGCAGCAACCTGGTGTCGGTGTCGCGGTCGGCCCGGCTCGACGACTCGGTCACCGACGTCGCCATCAGCTCCCCGCGCCGGCTGACCTTCCTGGTCGACGGCAAGCGCTTGAACGTCGTCAACGCCGGCCGCACCGTCTACGACGCGATCGCGCTGTCAGCGATCTACGTCGGCCCGAATGACCGCCTCTCGGTCCGCGGCGACTCCGCGGCCCGCAACGGCGAGGTCATCCGGATCCAGCGGGTGCGCTTTGCCAGCAAGACCGAGGCCCTCGCGGTTCCGTTCAAGACGGTGAGCCAGGACGACCCGACTCAGTACCAGGGCTCCTCCACCCTGGCGACGGCCGGCGCCGCCGGCAAGCAGCAAGTCACCTACCAACTCGTCTACGTCGACGGCAAGCTGTCGAGCAAGGTGGTCAAGAAGTCCACCCTGCTGAGCGCTCCGGTCGATCAGGTCGAGAAGGTCGGCACCAAAGCAAAGCCGGTCGCCCCGGCCCCCGCGCCGGCTCCGGCGGCCAGCGCCGCCACCTCAGCGGCCAGCGGCGGCACGAGCGCGCCGGCCACCGCCCCGGCGGACACCAGCGGCCGGGACTGGGACGCCGTGGCCAACTGCGAGTCGGGTGGCAACTGGGCCATCAACACCGGCAACGGCTTCTACGGCGGACTGCAGTTCGACTCCGGCACCTGGCTGGGGGCCGGTGGCGGCGCCTACGCGCCACGGGCCGACCTGGCCACGCGCGAGCAGCAGATCGCCATCGCCAACAAGATCGCCGACGCCCGGGGTTCCAGCCCGTGGCCGGTGTGCGGGCAATACCTATGAGGCCTGGTTGAGCGTCCTCAGCGCTCGTCATCGCGTTCCCACGCGCCCAGGCTTTGATGTGAGAGGTATTTCGCTGTGCATCGCGTAGTTAAGTTCGGCCTTTATGGCTTAGTGCTGGCCGGCCTCGCCGTCGGCACGCTGGCCTGGGCCACCGCCGGCAAGACCGTGGACCTGCGGGTCGACGGCCAGGACCAGCGCGTCCACACCAGCGCCAGCGACGTCCGCGGCGTGCTGGCTTCGGCTCACGTCCAAGTCGGCGAGCACGACATCGTGGCACCCGACCTGAGCGCGTCAGTCTCCAACGGCGCCGAGATCGTGGTCCAGCGCGGCCACCTGCTGCACCTGCAGGTGGACGGCCAGAGCCGCGATGTCTGGGTCAACGCCAACTCGGTCGCCGAGGCGCTGAGCCAACTGGGCTACAGCAACCAAGAGCTCGTGTCGGTGTCGCGATCGCAGCGGCTGGACTCCGGCGCGACCAGCTTGAGCATCGACTCGCCCAAGCGCGTCACCTTCGCCGTCGACGGCAAGCGAGTCTCGGTGGTGACCGCCGGACCGACCGTCTACCAGGCGATCCAGGACGCCGGCATCTACTTAGGCCCGCTCGACCGGCTCTCGGCGACGGGCAAGGTGGCCAACGGCCAGGTCATCACGATTCACCGGGTCCGCATCGCGCACTCGGTGGCCGTGCAGAGCGTTCCGTTCCGCACCATCCAGCAGCCGGACGCCACTAGCTACGTCGGCAACAAGACGGTCGTTCAGGCCGGCCGCGACGGCTCGCAGAAGGTGACCTACCAGCTGGTCTTCGTCGACGGCAAGCTCTCGGGCAAGGTCGTCGTGGCGAAGGTCGCGCAGAGCGCGCCGGTCAATCAGGTGACCAAGGTGGGCAGCAAGCCGCAGCCGCCCGCGCCGGTGGCCGCGACCGGGTCCAGCTCCACGGCTTCCACCGGTTCCAGCGCTGCGACCGCCGTGGTGCCGGCGGGCGACGCTCAGCAGATCGCTGCGAGCATGGTGGCCGCCCGCGGGTGGGGAACCGACCAGTTCAGCTGCCTCGTCAGCCTGTGGAACAAAGAGAGCGGTTGGCGGACCAACGCCGCCAACCCCAGTGGGGCCTATGGCATCCCTCAGGCGCTGCCCGGCTCGAAAATGGCCTCGGCCGGGGCGGACTGGCAGACCAACCCCGCCACCCAGATCAGTTGGGGCCTCAGCTACATCGCCGGGGTGTACGGCACCCCCTGCGCCGCGTGGTCGCACTCGCAAGCCACCAACTGGTACTAATTGCCCGTCATAGCCGTGCGCCCTCTGCGTCTTGTCTGCGAGAAGTTCTCGCGCAGCGGAGGGCACGGTCATGGCCAAGTCACGGATTTCCCACGCAGATGAGTTGCTCACCCGGTCTGAGGTGGCGGCGATCTTCGGGGTCACCGCGAAGACGGTGACGCGCTGGGCGTCCCAGGGTCGGGTGCCGACCATTCGCACCCTGGGCGGGCACCGCCGTTACCGGGTGACCGACATCGAACGGGTGCTCGCGATCGGCGCCACGCACGCCGATGAGGATGAGCGGGCGGCGGACGAACCGTCGGTGCGTTGAGCCTGCCAGACTGGCGCGATGACTGTTGAGCGTCCCGCCGGCCCGCTGCTGGGGCCAGCCGAGATCCGGCAACTCGCGGCCCGGCTCGACCTCCGGCCCACTAAGACCCTGGGGCAGAACTTCGTCCACGACCCCAATTCCATCCGCCGCATCGTGCGCGGGGCCGAGCTGGCCCCGGACGAGCTCGTGCTGGAGATCGGCCCCGGGCTCGGTTCGCTGACGCTGGGCCTGCTCGACGCCGGTGGCCGCGTCACGGCGGTGGAGATCGACCCGCGGTTGGCCCAGGCGCTGCCCGAGACCGTCGCCCGGTTGGCGCCCGATCTGCTCGAGCGGCTGGTGGTGATCGAGGCCGACGCCCTGTCGCTGACCTCGTTGCCCGACCCCCCGCCGACCGCCCTGGTGGCCAATCTGCCGTACAACATCTCAGTGCCGGTGCTGCTGCATCTGCTGGCCGCCGTTCCGAGCATCACGCACGGGCTGATCCTGGTGCAGCTCGAGGTGGCTGATCGCCTGGCCGCCCCGCCCGGGTCCAAGGTCTACGGCGTGCCCAGCGCGAAGCTCGCCTGGTACGGCCCGGCCCGCCGCGTCGGCGTCGTCCCCCGCTCGGTCTTCTGGCCGGTGCCCAACGTCGAGTCGGGTTTGGTCAGCTTCACCCGCCGCGCGGCCCACCCCGATCGCCCCGCGGTCGGGCGCGAGGAGGTGTTCCGGGTGATCGACGCCGCCTTCGCGCAACGCCGAAAGATGCTGCGCTCGGCGCTGGCCGGTTGGGCCGGCTCACCCGCGGCCGCCGAAGCAGTGCTGTTAGCCGCTGGCGTCGACCCCACCGCGCGGGGCGAGACGGTGGACATCGAGGGGTTCGCCCGGATCGCGCACGCGCGGATTGCGGCCGATGCGCGGTGACGGGCTCAGCTGCGGCCGTCGAACAGGCTGGTCACCGAGCCGTCCTCGAAGACCGCTTTGATCGCCCGCGCGACTAGCGGCGCGATCGAGAGCACCGTCAACTTGTCGAACTGCTGCTCCGCGCGGATCGGCAGCGTGTTGGTGACGATCACCTCGCGGACCCGGGAGTTCTTGAGCCGGTCGGCCGCGGGGTCGGAGAACACCCCGTGCGTCGCGGCGATGATCACGTCGGCCGCGCCGGCCTCGTAGAGCAGGTCGGCCGCTTTCACGATGCTGCCGCCGGTGTCGATCATGTCATCGGCCAGCACGCACATCCGCCCGGCCACGTCGCCGACCACGCGGTTGGCGACCACCTGGTTGGCGACGTTCGGGTCTCGGGTCTTGTGGATGAAGGCGATCGGCGCGCCGCCCAGCCGGTCAGCCCACTGCTCGGCCGCCCGGACCCGTCCGGTGTCGGGGGAGACGATGGTGAACTGCTCGCCGGGGTAGTTGGCCGAGACGTGCGAGGCCAGAATCGGCAACGCGAAGAGGTGGTCCACCGGTCCGTCGAAGAAGCCCTGGATCTGCGCGGTGTGCAGGTCGATCGACATGATGCGGTCCGCGCCGGCCGTCTTGAGCAGGTCGGCCATCAGCCGGGCCGAGATCGGTTCGCGCCCGCGATGCTTCTTGTCCTGGCGGGCGTAGGGGTAGAACGGCGCGACGACGGTGATCCGCTTGGCCGAGGCCCGCTTGAGCGCGTCGACCAGGATGAGCGTCTCCATGACCCACTGGTTGATCGGGGTGGTGTGCGACTGGATGACGAACACGTCGCAGCCGCGCACGGATTCCTCGGGCCGCACGAAGATCTCGCCGTTGGCGAAGTCGCGGGCCGTCATCGGGGTGACGGTGACGCCCAAGTGGTTGGCGATCTCATCGCCGAGCTCCGGAAATGCCCGACCGGAGAAGAGCATCAGACTTTTGCGTCCAGCGACCTGCAGGATGCTCATTGTTTCAAGACTCTCCGTCTCGCGATTGCCTAGCGTTGCTCGGCTCGGCGCCGGGTGCGCCGTCCGGGGTGGAGTCCTCGAGCGCCGCCTGCGCCGCTCGCGCGGCCAGATCGGCCGGGGTGCCGGCCCGCTCCTTGGCGACCCAGCCGGCGATGTTGCGCTGCCGGGCGCGGGCGATGCCCAGCGCGCCGGGCGGGACGTCTTCGGCGATCACCGAGCCGGCGGCGGTGTAGGCCCCGTCGGCGACCGAGACTGGGGCCACGAACATGTTGTCGGCGCCGGTCCGGACGTGACTGCCGATCCGCGAGCGGTGCTTGTGCACGCCGTCGTAGTTGACGAAGACCGAGGACGCGCCGATGTTGGACTGCTCGCCGATGCTGGCGTCGCCGACGTAGGTCAGGTGCGGAACCTTGGAACCGAGGCCGACATCGGAGGCCTTGATTTCCACGAAGGTCCCGATGTGGACCTCGTCGGCCAGCACCGTGCCGGGTCGCAGGTAGGCGTAGGGGCCGACGGTGACCCCGGCGCCGATCTGGCTGCGGTTGGCGACGACTTGCCGCAGGTGGCTGCCGGCGCCCACCTCGGTGTCGGTCAGCGTGCAGTCGGGTCCGATGATCGCGTCGGCCGCGATCCGGGTGGCGCCCTCGAGCCGCACGTTCGGGTTGATCGTGGCGTCGGCCTCGATCTCGACCCCCGCGTCGACCCAGGTGCTGGCCGGATCGATCACGGTGACGCCGTTGAGCATGTGCTCGACCAGCAGCCGCTCGTTGTAGGCGCGGTGGGCTTGGCCGAGTTGCACCCGGTCGTTGACGCCGGCCGTCTCACTGGCCGCCGCGG
>JAOPUY010000175.1 GCA_025963265.1 Frankiales bacterium
CACCGAAGCGCACTATCTGCCAAATCTGGCTGCCGAGTTGGCAAATGGGCACTGGGGTGCGGCAAGGATGGGAGGGCAACGATGCCGCTCTCCGAGCATGAGCAACGCCTACTCGAGCAAATCGAGCAGGCGCTATATGCCGAGGATCCGAAGTTTGCCTCGTCTGTGAGGGCTGCGCGCCCGCGCAACCGCACCCGAACCATGCTCGCCGCCTCAGTGGTGGGCGTGCTCGTCGGTCTGGGCGTCGTCCTGGTCGGCCTGACTCAGAATCTGATCGCGCTGGGCGTCGTCGGCTTCGTGTTGATCGTCGTGTCCGCCTTTGGCGCCATCACCGCCCTGCGGGGTCCCAAGCAGAACGGTCCGGTCGGGCTGGTCGGCGGCTCGAATCCGCCCGGCAACGCCCCCAAACCAAACGGCCTTCGCAACAAGATGGAAGACCGCATGCGCCGCCGTTTCGAGGAGAACTAACCTCCTCCGCACCTGCTGCTGACAGTCCCGGGTTCGCTCATCGAACCCGGGACTTCTTCCATCTGGACAGATGTTTGCTCCGGTTCGGATGCTCCCGAACTGACTACGGATGAGCCAGAGCGGCGGATGCGCCAGAACGGCGGCTGAGCCAGGGCGGCGGATGAGCCAGAGCGGCGGATGCGCCAGGGCGGCGGATGAGCCAGCGCGGCGGGCGGCGGACCTAGCGGTTGCCGCGGCGCAGCACGGACCGGGGCAGCCACCAGTTCGCCAGCCGTTCCCGTCGCTCGGCTCGCTGCCCCCAGCGGCGCATGGCCTCCGACAGCCCGGTCACTGAGTCGGGGCCGACTGCCCCCGGCTGACCGCTGTAGCGCACCAACTCGACTTGCCGGGCGATGGCCGTGGCCGTCGCCGTCCCGCGCTCGTCCACCCCGTGTTGCGACAGCCAGCCGGGCACCTGCCCGACCGTGATGGTCTCGGGCCAGAGCGAGCCGTGGTCCACCGCCGTTGCCGTGAGCTCCTGCCACAGCGGCTCGGGATCGCCCGTCGCGCGGGCGCTGCGCAATCGCCGCCGCCGTTGTCGGCGCCGGAGCAACTGCGGCCCCAAGAGAACCAGCAGGAGCAGGGCCAGCACTGCGGCGATGACGACGATCGTCGTCCAGGGCAGACCGACCGAGCTGGCGGCGGCCGCAGCCGTCCCCACTGGCTCCTCGTTCGGGACCGGCCGGCTGTTGCGGGAGGCGGACGCGCTGGTCGCCCCGTCCGAGGCCGAGTTGGCCGCCGACGGCACGGCCGTGGCGTGCGTCTCATAGGGCAGCGGCACGGCCCGGGCCGCGTCCGCGCCACCGAGCGGCGTCGGGTCGAACGGCACCCAGCCGATGCCGGTGAAGTAGACCTCGACCCAGGCGTGCGCGTCGGCGGTCGTCACGGTGAAGTCACCGTTGTCGTCCTGCGGCTGATGGGTGTAGCCGAGCACGACCCGCGAGGGCACGCCGGCGGCCCGCATCAGCACCGCGGCGGCGGCGGCAAACTGCTGGCAGTAACCGCGCTTGTTGTCCAAGAAGCTCTGCAGCGCGTCGTTGTTCACGACCGGGGCCGTGTCGACCGAGTACACGAAGCCGTTCTTCGGATCGGTGAAGTAGTTCGAGATCGCCTGCGCCTTGTCGTATTCGTTCGGGGCCGCCGCGGTGATCGACTGGGCCAGCTTGGCGACCTGCTCGGTGATGCCCGTCTGAGACAGGTAGCGGGCGTCCAGCACGGTGTTGCCGGTGCCGGTGAAGGCCGGCGCGGCCCGGAGGTCGTCCGCGGTCGGATCGGGCTGGCTGACGTCCTCGAAGTAGGTGCCCTGCTTGGCCAGGTCCACCCCGAACACCGAGGACGTCGTGGGATCCCAGTCGCCGGCGTCGACGCGGTTCAGCGAAGTGGGATTGGCCAGCACCGGCAGGGTGCTGCCGCCCAGGTTGGTGACGGTGAAGGACGCCCGGAACTCCTGACTCGGGCCGCCGCCGGCCGTGAGCGGATCGGGTTGGGACGGGAAGGAGCCGGCCGCGACCGAGGTGCTCGCCCCCTCGTCGGGCGCCGACTGCACCCAGCCGGTGCGGGTGAATTGATCAAGCACGACCTGACGGATGTAGAACGGCTTGTCGTACCCGCTCACGTGGACCTGCAGCAGCGACACCGGCGTGCCCCGGCGCAGCGAGCCGCTGAGGTCGGCGGTGTTGTTCAGCTCGACCCGTCCGCCGCCGCTGCCCGAGCCGTCGCCATTGTGGTGGGTGGCCCGGGCCAGCAAGTTGCCTGAGGCCGAGGGGAGCGCCAGGGGCACGATCAACGCCGCGGCGATCCCAGTCACGGCCATCCAGCGCGCGCCGCCGAGCCGGCCGGCCGAGCCGTCGACCGACGGGCCCCAGTCCCGGTCCTGCAGGCGGGTGCCGGCGAGCAGGATGAGCAAGAACCCGGCGGCGGCCGCCACGAAGTAGACCGGGCCAGCCGCCTGGGCCGAGGTCGCCGAGGCCACAGCGAGGACCTCCAACAGCGGAGCGGAGGCCAGCAGCGGTTTGCGCCACAACACGCCGAGCACATCGGTGAGCGCGACCAGCAGCACCGTCGAGCACGAGGTCAGCAGCCGCAGGGCCGGCGTGGAGGCGACCGGCGCGTGTTCGGCCTGCATGCTCTGATGCGCCTCGGCGAGCAGATGCTGCAGGTCGGAGAGCGAGCGCGGAGTGGGGATGACGCCGAGCAGCAAGTGCTGCGGGATGAAGACCCAGGCGATCAGCAGGAAGGAGGCCACCAAGCCGAGCACGACCGGCCAGACGTCGGCGCGGCCCCGAAACCGGGCCCAGGTGACGATGAGGATGTAGGGCAGCGCGCAGCCGACGCTGGCCACCAGCCAGTTCCAATCGGTGAACACCGAGCGCAGCGGGAGCATCGTGAGCAGGGCGCCGGCGGCGACCGTCACCGTGGCCAGCGTCAGCAGTCGATCGGGCCCGGCGGCCGGACCTCGCCCGCGGCTTTGCGGTCCTGGGGGCGGGTCGGCGGGCGGCGGAGCGGGCGAGCGAGTGAGGGTGCTGGTCATCGGCCGACCCGCGGATTGGCCAGCAGCCGTGGCCAGAGCTCGGCCAGATCCACCCCGGCGATCACCGGCACCACTCGCCATCCGCTGCTGCGCAGGCTCTCGGCCATCAGCAGCCATTCAGCCT
>JAOPUY010000207.1 GCA_025963265.1 Frankiales bacterium
AATTCCCAGCCGCCGTACTCGGCGTGTAGCGCTAGTCGCACCGATGCGTTCACCCTGGTCACGTCTGAGGGGATCCGCAGCGGTGCGTACTCCCAGTCTGGATCAGCGTCCGCCGTCTCCTGAGTTCGCGTATGCATCCGTTCATTCTGCACCCCGCCCGGCCGCGGGGTGAGTCCGCTCGCTCAGACGCGGACGATCCCGCCGTCCCCGTGCAGCTCGGCGATGTCCGGGTCGTCAAACCAGCGGCCGCCGGAGCCCAGGTAGCGGAAGGTGATCTCCTCGCCGGGCAGCACGTCGAGGGTGATGCTGCGGGTGCCGTTGGCGCGTTTGATCAGCCGGTGCTTGCCCGGCGTCCAGTCGTTGAAGGTGCCCACCGCCGACACCGGTCCGTCGTGGATGTCATCTGGGAGCAGAAATTTGACTTTGGTCTTGCTTGTCTTTGGATCGGTGAGGACTTGTACGGCCATGCCAACCTCCGGTGCGGCGCTTGCGGGCTCTCGATCGAGTCGGTGCTGGAAGGCTAAAGCGATTCACGGCCGCGGCTCGGCCGACTCGCCACAGTGTGAAATTCGTTGACCTGCCCGTAACCTGCCGGCTGCTCGGGAACCCGGCTGCTCAGCCGAGGAAATCGCGGAGCGCGGTGCGCCGCGGCTTGGAGCCGATCTCGCGGACGGCACGCACCAGCGCCGGCCCGGAGCCGTGCACGACCGACAGGTGCCGTTGCGCGCGGGTCAACGCGGTGTAGACCAGTGGCCGGGACAGCATCCGGCCGGCCTCGGGCGGCAGCACGACGATCACCGCGGCGAACTCCGAGCCCTGCGCGCGGTGCACGGTGATGGCCCAGCCGTGGCTGATATCGGTCAAGGTCTTGCCGCTCACCTCGGCCGGCCCGGAGCCGAAGTCGATCGTGACCACCTTCTCGGCCACTTTGGTGACCACTCCGACCTCGCCGTTGGCGAACCCGGTCGGCGTCGCCTCCAGGTGGTTGGCCGTCGCGACCACCCGGTCGCCGGGGTCGAAGCGGTTGATCGGCCGGGTGTTGCCCGCCCGCATCGCCGAGGGGTTCAGCCGGGCCTTGAGCGCCAGGTTCAGCTCGATCGTCCCGGCCGGCCCCCGATGCACCGGGGTCACCACCTGGATCTGCTCGGTCGCGATGCCGAGCGCCCGAGGTATCGAGTCGGTCATCAGCTGGACGACGCGGTGCGCGCATTCGGCCGAGCCGCGGGCCGGCACGATCACGACCTCGCGGTCCGGCGCGTCCACCACGGCCAGCTCGCCGCCGCGGACGGCGGTCGCCAGTCGGGCGATCGCGCCGCCGGCCTCCTGCCGGTACAACGTCTGCAGCTCCACCATCGGCACCGCGCCGGCCGCCACGAGATCGGCCAGCACCTGGCCCGGTCCGATCGAGGGCAGCTGGGCCGGATCGCCGACGATCAGCAAGTGGGTGCCATCCGGGCAGGCCTTCAGCAGCGCGGCGGCGAGCTCCGCGTCGAGCATCGAGGCCTCGTCCACGACCACGATGTCCTCATCGAGCGGCCAGTCCGCGCCGCGCGCGAAACCGGCGGAGAAGTCGACCGTGGCACTGGTGCCGTCCTCGCTGGTGCTCGCCCGCGGCTGCACCCCGAGCAGCCGGTGCACCGTGGTCGCCTCGGCGTCGCACAGCTCGGCCAGCCGTTTGGCCGCCCGTCCCGTCGGCGCGGCCAGGGCGACCGACTTGCCGAGCCGCTCGGCCTCGCGGACCACGGTGGCGATGGTCCGGCTCTTGCCGGTGCCCGGACCGCCGGTCAGCACGCTGACCCCGTGCAGCAGCACGTTCTGCACCGCGGCGCGCTGCACCTCGTCCAAGCCGTCCGGGTCGATCCGGGCCGCCGCCGCGCGCCGTTTCACCGCCCGCGCCGGGCCGATGAGGGCCGCGCTGTCGGTGAGCCGGTGGATCGAGTCGGCGATCTCCCGCTCGGCCTCGGCGTAGCGACGCAGCGCGAGCATCGAGCTCAGCACCGTCTGGACCGCCTCGACCTCGCCCGACTGGCAGGCTTGCGCGATCGCCTCCGAGGGCGAGGGGACCCGGTGCAACCCGAGGTCGGACTCGACCTCCTCGACCGGGCAGACCGTATGGCCCTCGCGCGCGGCTTGCGCCAGCACCCACCCGACCAGGGCTCGGGAGCGGCGCGAGTCGCTCTGCTCGACGCCGGGGATGGCCACCCGGGCCAACGCGTCGGCGTCGGCGACCTCGACCCCGTTGAGCTGCAGCAGCCGCCACGGGTCGTCCTTGAGCAGCCGGGGCGCGCCCGAGCCGAAGACCTCCACCGAGCGGCCGGCCAGGCGAGCCGGCAGCCCGGCCGCCAACAGCAGGCCGACGATGTCGTACGCGGGGCGCGCGGCGATGAAGGCCGACAGCAGCCGCCCGGCTCGGATCTGCCCCACCTTGGGCAGCCCGGCTAACGAGGCGGCGCTCACGTCGTCGCCGGTGCGAATGCCGGCCGGAGCCAGCTCCGCGGCGAGCGACGTGCCGAGTCCGGGCCAGAGCCCGGCGGCGCAGAAGGCGGCGAAGACCCGCTCGTCCAGTTGCTGGGGCGCGATCGATCCGGTCAGTTCAGGTCCTCTGGATAGCCCAGCGCCGGCGCCGACACGTCATCGAGGGCGAGTTGGATCTCCAACGGGAGCTCGACCGACAAGGACTGGACGGCCGCGGTCAGCTGGCCCAGGGTGCGGGCGCCGATGATGGGCGCGCACACCCCCGGCCGGTTGCGCAGCCAGGCCAGGGCGACGTTGATCGGCGAGGTCGCCAACCCGTCGGCGGCGGTCGCGACCGCTTCCACGATTCCGGCCGCCCGCGGATCGGCGTAGCTGGCCAGGTTGCGCCCCTCGGCGGCGCCGCGGGAGTCGGCCGGCACCCCGTTGCGGTATTTGCCGGTGAGCACGCCGCCGCCCAGCGGCGAGTAGGGGAGCACGCCTAAGCCGAGCTCGGCGCAGGCCGGGATCACCTCCCGCTCGACGCCGCGCTCGAGCAGGGAGTAGCGGACCTGGTTGGAGATCAGCGGGGCTCGCCCCGGCGCGGCCCGCTGCCAGACCGCGGCCTGGGCGGTGCGCCAGCCGGCGTAGTTGGAGATGCCGACGTAGCGCGTCTTGCCGGCGTCGACCGCCGCGTCCAAGGCCGACAGGGTCTCCTCCGCCGGCACCGAGGAATCGGCGATGTGAACCTGCCAGAGGTCGAGGTAGTCAACGCCCAAATTCGTCAAGGACTCATCCAGGCGGCGCAGCAGCGCGCCGCGCGAGGCGTCGATGAACTGCTCGTCGCCGATTCGGGTGATGCCGGCTTTGGAGCCGACGACGAGCTCGGAGCGCGGCACGACGTCGGCCATCAACGCGCCGAGGATGCGTTCGGCCTCGCCGTCGGCGTAGGACACCGCGGTGTCGACGAAGGTGCCGCCGGCGTCGTGGAAGGCGACCAGGATCGCCGCGGCCTCGTCGGCGTCGGTGCTCTTGCCCCAGGTCATCGTCCCCAGGCCGAGTCGTGAGATTTTCAGTCCGCTTCGGCCGAGCGCGCGCAGTTCCACACGGAGAAACCTAGTGGTTGGCCGCCCGCTCGCGCAGCCGGACGCGCGAGGCGCCTGATTTGCGACATTGCCCCTAGCTGGGCCACCAACGGAGCCAAGTGGGTCAGAGCGGCAAAACAGCGTTCACTACTCTTAGCGGCATGCCGAGTTGCCGATGAGCGGAATCGGGCCGATCCAGGCCGTTGTCTACGGAGTCGTGCAAGGCCTGACCGAGTTCCTTCCGGTCTCCTCGACCGCGCACCTGCGCATCGTGCAGGCCTGGCTCAACCCGCACGTCCAGCAGGATGGATTCACCGCCTTCACCGCTGTCATCCAGCTCGGCACCATGCTCGCCGTGCTGCTCTATTTCTGGCGGGAGCTGCTGCACGTCGCGGTCGCCTGGCTGCGCGGCCTGTTCGACGCCGATGTGCGGAGCAGCCTCGAGTACAAGATGGGCTGGTACCTCATCCTGGCCACCATCCCAGTCGGCGTCTTCGGCTTGGTGTTCAGTCATCAGATCGAGACGAGCGCCCGAAATCTCTGGGTGATCGCCATCGCGCTGATCGTGATGGCGCTGGTGTTGGCCCTGGCCGAGAAGATCGGCAAGCGCACTCGCACCGAGGAGGACATCGACACCAAGGACGCGGTGGTCATCGGCATCGCGCAGTCGCTGGCCCTGATCCCGGGCGTCTCGCGGTCTGGCGCCACGATCACCGGCGGGTTGTTCCGCGGCCTGGACCGGGTGACCGCCGCCCGATTCTCCTTCCT
>JAOPUY010000240.1 GCA_025963265.1 Frankiales bacterium
ATCGTCGTGTGCCGGGGCCTGCCGCCCGCGACCGCGGTCACGCTGCAGCCGCTGCCGAGGTGGGCGATCACGAGCTGGTCGAGCTCGGGTCGAGCCGCCAGCACCGACTGAACTGACAACCCGTGAAAGCCGTAACGTCGAACCCCAGCCCGCACTAGGTCATCGGGCACTGGCAGCCGGCGCGAGGCCTCGGGCAGGTCGTGGTGAAAGCCGGTGTCGAAACAGGCGACATGCGAGGCCTGCGGCCAACAGCGCTCGGCCTGAGCGATGGACGCCAGATCGCCCGGCAGATGCAACGGCGCCAACCCGATGACCGCCCGCAGGTCGGCGAGCAGGGATTTGTCAATGATCGTCGGACGATAGTGCTCCGGGCCGCCGTGCACCACCCGGTGGGCGACCGCCGCCGGCTTCAGCTGCCGCGCGCTCAACTCGGCGGCGATGGCCGAGATGGCTTCGGCGATGCCGCCCTCGAACTCGCGCTGGGTGACCGAATCACCCGCCGTCACCTGCAGCGTCGCGTGCTCGGTGCCGATCCGATCGACGGTGACGAGCAGGGTCAGCTCGGGCTGGCGCACCGCCGCCTTCAACGACGACGATCCCGGATTCAAGGCCAGCACGACCGCCGGCGAACCCGGCTCGCTCACGCCGGCCAGACCCAGTCGCGCACCTCGGGCAGATCCTCGAAGTGCTCGCGCACGTAGTCGTGGTGGCGCGCCAGTTGGCTCTGGCAGTATCGGGCCAGCTCCGTGCCCTTCTCGGGTGCGCGCCGCGAGCGCCGCAACGCCTCCAACACCAAGTGGTAGCGGCTCATCTTGTTCAGCACCACCATGTCGAACGGGGTCGTGGTGGTGCCCTGCTCGATGAAGCCGCGGACGTGGAACCGGTCGACGTCCGGGCGCCCGTGCAGCAGTTCGTGCACGGCCCGCGGGTAGCCGTGAAAGGCGAAGACGACGTCGGCGTGCGCGGTGAACAGCTGTTGGAAGGTCTCGTCGGTGAAGCCGTGCGGATGGTCGTCGGCCGGCAGCAGGGCCATCAGGTCGACCACATTGACGACTCGGACCCGCAGGTAGGGCACGTGCTCGCGCAGCAACGCCGCCGCGGCCAGGATCTCCAGCGTCGGGACGTCGCCGGCGGCGGCCAGCACGACGTCGGGCTCGTCCGGTCGGCCGGGAACGTCGTTCTCGGTGCCAGCCCACTCCCACAGCGAGGCGCCGGCGGCGCAGTGCTGTTCGGCCTCGGCCATCGTCAGGTATTGCAGGTGCGGCGGCTTGTCGACCACGATCAGGTTGACGTGGTCGCGACTGTCCAGGCAGTGCCTGGCGATGGACAGGGTGCAGTTGGCGTCCGGCGGCAGCCAGATCCGGACGACGTCCTTGGCCAGCGGGATGGCGGTGTCGATCAGGCCGGGTCCCTGATGGGAGAAGCCGTTGTGGTCGTTGCGCCAGCAGGTCGAGGTGAGCAGCACGTTGAGCGAGGCCACTGGGGCCCGCCACTCCAGCTCGGCCGCGTGCTGCAGCCATTTGGTGTGCTGGACCAGCATGGACGCCGAGATCATCGCGAACGCCTCGTAGGTCGCGAACAGGCCGTGCCGCCCGGACAGCAGGTACCCCTCGAGCCAGCCCTCGCACAGATGCTCGGATAGCACCTCCATCACCCGGCCGGTGGGGGAGAGGTGGTCATCGCTGGCCAGCACAGGCGCCTGCAGGCAGCGGTCAGTCGCCTCGAACACCGCTTGCAGCCGGTTGCTCGCGGTCTCATCCGGGCAGAAGAGCCGGAAATTGCCGCCGCCCTCAGCGGTCATAGTGCTGCGGTAGACCTCGCGCAGCAGTCGGCCCAGCGGCTCGGTGTTCTCGTGGGAGAGCTGGCCGGGCGTGGCGAAAGTCGAGGCGTAATCGGCGGCCTCCGGGACGGCCAACGGCTGCAGCAGCCGGCCGCCGTTGGCGTAGGGCGAGGCTGACATCCGCCGCTCGCCGGCGGGCGCCAGCTCGCGCAGCTCGGCCCGCAGCCGGCCCGCGGCGTCGAAGAGCTCCTGCGGCCGGTAGGAGCGCAGCCACTCCTCGAGCAGCCGCAAGTGCTCCGGGTTCTCGCGGACCCCCGACAGCGGCACCTGGTGCGCGCGGAACGTGCCCTGGATCTGGACGCCGTCGACGACGTCCGGGCCGGTCCAGCCCTTGGGGGTGCGCAGGATGATCGCCGGCCACCGTGGGTTCAACTCGCCCGCACCCGGCGCTGACCGGGCGCCGGCTTGAATCGCGCGGATCCGAGCGTGCGCCCGCGAGAGGGCGTCAAAGAGCTGGGCAAACACGGTCGCCGGGTCATCGCCGGCGACGACCACCGGGTCCCAGCCTTGGCTGCTGAGCAGGCTGCGCACGTCGGCGTCCTCGGCCCGGCCGAGCACGGTGGCGCCGGAGATCTTGTAACCGTTGAGGTGCAGGATCGGCAAGACCGCGCCATCGCGCCGGGCGTTCATGAAGGCCGGGATCTTCCACGAGCCGGCCAGCGGCCCGGTCTCCGCCTCGCCGTCGCCGATGACGCAGGCCACGGTCAGCTCGGGGTGGTCGAACGCCGCGCCGGCCGCGTGGGCCAGCGCGTAACCGAGCTCGCCGCCCTCGTGGATGCTGCCCGGCATTTGCACGCTGACGTGGCTGGGCACCCCGCCCGGGGTGGAGAACTGTCGCACCAGCCGCAGCAGTCCGTCGGCGTCAGCTGAGATCTGCGGGTAGATCTCGCTGTAGGTGCCTTCGAGATAGGTGTTGGCCAGAATCGCCGGGCCGCCGTGCCCTGGGCCGGCGACGTAGATGCAGTCGGCGTCGGTCGTGCGGATCAACCGGTTCAGCAGAACGTAGATCATCGACAAGCCCGGGCTGGTGCCCCAGTGGCCGAGCAGGCGGGGCTTGATGTCGTCTCGGGTCAGCGGCGCCTGCAGCAGCGGATTGGACTGCAGGTAGATCTGGGCGACGGTGAGGTAGTTGGCGGCGGCCCACCAGCGGAGGTCGAGCTCGCAGTCAGCCTCGGTGTACGTGGTGCCTTGAGCCGTGCCTTGATCGGTGGACTGAGTGCTGCTCACGGGCGCTCCCGGCGTCGTCGCACGCTGTTCGTGCTGACTACCACCATGCACCCGTCGCTGGCGCCCGGGTCGAGCGGCGGGTGAACAGTCGATGAATCAGCGGGCCTCGGACGAGTCGTTGTCGGGCTCGAAGGCCAGCACTCCGGCGATGCCGGCGTCGACGTTCTCCTCGACCGAGAGCCGCTGCTCGGCGTTCAGCCCAGCGGTGGCCCGCCCGGCCCGGGCCGGCAGGGCCCAGCTGACGACGGCGGTGAGCACGCACAGCGTGATCGCCACGACGGCGCCGACCGTGTAGCCGTTGTTGGCCGGGAATTCCGCGCCGGCCGCGGTGTGGGCGGTCAGGATGGTGGCCGCCAGCGCGCTGCCGACCGAGTAGCCGATCGTCCGAAGCACCTGGTTCAGGGCCAGCGCGCTGGACGTCTCCTCGGCTGGGATCGAGCTGACGATCAGGCGCGGCATCACCGCGAACGACAAGCCCATGCCGATGCCGCCGATGCCCATCTCGACGAAGATCTCCCACAGGTGACCGCGACTGGTCGCGAACAGGGCCAATGCGAGTGCGAACGCGAGCGCGCCGATCGGCAGCAACCGGTTCGGGCTGATCCACTGGCCGATCCAGGTGGCGAACCGGCTGGCCAGGAAGCTGAACACCGACAGCG
>JAOPUY010000247.1 GCA_025963265.1 Frankiales bacterium
TAACCTGTCACCGGCAAGCATCAGCCAGATATCGGATCGAGGGCCCAGGACGTGAACTCGACGCCTGTGAGGGCACCGGAGGCCAAGGCCGAAATCCTCACGATCCCGAATCTGCTCAGTTTCGCCCGACTGCTGGGTGTGCCGCTGTTCCTCTGGCTCCTGCTCGGACCGCACGCCGACGGCTGGGCGCTGGCAGTGCTAATGATCAGCGGCTTCACCGACTGGGCCGACGGGGTGCTGGCTCGCAAGCTGAATCAGATGTCCAAGCTCGGCGCGCTGCTGGATCCGCTGGCCGACCGGCTCTACATCCTCGCTGCCTTGTTCGGCCTGGTGATCCGCGATGTGATCCCGTGGTGGTTGGCGGCGATCTTGATCGGCCGCGACCTGGTGCTGCTGAGCACGGTGCCAGCGCTCCGCCGGCGCGGAATGCTGGCGCCGCCGGTGCATTACCTGGGCAAGGCGGCGACCTTCAACCTCCTCTACGCATTCCCCGCGCTCTTGCTGGGCTCGCACTCGGGCACGCTGAGTGAGATCGTCAAGCCGATCGCCTGGGCGTTCACCATCTGGGGCACCGCGCTCTACCTCTGGGCTGGCGGCCTGTACCTGCTCCAGATTCGGCGGATCATCCGTCGGCGCCCAGTCGCGGCGGCGGCCTGAGATGGCAGCTCCCGTCGGACCCGACCCGGTGATCTCCGGCCGCGCTCAGGACAACAATCTGATGGCCGCGGCCATGTTGAACGACCTGCTGAACAACGCCCTGGATCCGGGTTATCGCGCGCGCTCGGGCGCGGGCAAGAAACGGCACTGGTGGGACGGCCCGATGGTGCTGCTGGTCTGCGTGGCGGCCGGACTGCTGCTAGTCACCGCGTATCAGCAGACTCACCGCTCCGCCCCGGCCAGCCAGTCCGCGCGGCAGGACCTCGAGAGCCGGATTCGCAACCTGCAGTCCGAGGCGGTGACGATGGACGACGAGGCCAAGCAGCTGGCGGCGCAAGTCGCCGCGTTGCGCGATCAGCAGCTTCCCGCCGGCGACGACAGCGCGCTGCGCGGACTCGAGCTGGCCGCCGGCAGCATCGCCGTCACCGGGCCCGGGGTCTCCATCGAGGTCGGCGAGCCGAAGCAATCGCCGAGCAGCGCCAGCACCGGGCGCACCGGCACCGCCTCGCAGCCCCAAGACTCGGTGCTCCGCGACCGCGACATTCGGGCGATCGTCAATCAACTCTGGACGACTGGGGCCGAGGCCATCGCGGTCAACGGCATCCGGCTGACCGCCACCTCGGCCATTCGATTCGCCGGGGAGTCGATCCTGGTCGACTTTCAGACCCTGAGCTCGCCCTACACGGTCGAGGCGGTCGGCGACCGGAACAAGATGCTGCTCGGCTTCGCGGATTCGGCCACGGCCCGCAAGTTCAAGACTGAGGAAGCCGTGTACGGGATCAGTTTCACTTTCAGCGGCAAGTCAAAACTCACTCTGCCATCGGTTACGGTGATGCAGCAGTCGGACGCGTCGTTGGGACCAGCGCCCAGCTCGACTCCCGCCAGCTCGCCGGCCCCTACCCCCACGGAGCATCCTTCATGATCGCCGCCCTCGCTCTGATCCTCGGCGTCGTGCTCGGTCTGATCTTCCGGCCCACCGTGCCGCTCTGGCTTGAGCCCTACCTGCCGATCGCCGTGGTGGCGGCGTTGGATGCGGTGTTCGGCGGGGTGCGGGCCAGGCTTGACCGGATCTTCGACGCGAAGGTCTTCGTTGTGTCCTTCATCTCCAACGTGCTGGTCGCCGCGCTGATCGTGTTCCTCGGCGACAAGCTCGGGGTCGGCGGCCAGCTCTCGACGGCAGTGGTCGTGGTGCTCGGCATTCGGATCTTTGGCAACGCGGCGGCCATCCGACGGCACGTCTTCCGGGCCTGACATGGCCGATCAACCCATCGAAACGCCAGATCCGGATTCGGCCGCGTCGGCGGTAGCCCCAGCCGCAGACCCGGAGCCCAATCCGCGGCGGTTCAACCGCGCGGCGACCGTTCTGATCGGGGCGTTGCTGGCCATCCTCGGGTTCGCCCTCGTCGTCCAATTCCGCTCGAACGCCTCCACCGACTCGCTGTCCACCGCGCGGGAGGACGACCTCGTGCGGATCCTCGACGATCAGAACAGCCGCATCGAGCGGCTGCAGGACCAGATCAGCGATCTGCAGACCGCGAAGGCCAAGCTCTCCGACGACGGCAATAACGCCGCCGCCCGAGCCGAGGCCCAGCGCCAAGCGGACGCGCTGGCGATTCTGACCGGCTCGGCGCCGGCCCATGGACCCGGGATCCAAGTCGTGATCACCGACCCGAGCCGGGCGCTGAAAGCGGAGGACCTGCTCGACGTGGTCGAGGAGCTGCGGGGCGCGGGGGCCGAGGTGATCCAATTCGGCCCGGTGCGGATCGGCACCGACAGCGCGTTCACCGACACCGATGCCGGGGTCTCGCTCGACGGCACGGCGCTCACGCCGCCCTACACCGTGTTGGCGATCGGTGACCCGCAAACGATGGACACCGCCCTCAACATCCCCACCGGCGTCGTCAGCAACGTGCAGAACGACGGCGGCCAGGCGAAGATCACGCAGGAGACGACGGTCAACATCACCGCGACGCGCACGATCCCCACCCCGCACTACGCCTCGCCTGCGCCCAAGTAACCTCGGGACGTTATTCTGCTGCTGCCGCGTCGCTGAGGCGGCGTCGGCGTGCTCCGTTCGAAGATGGCCCACTCACTCAGAGGTGACCGCGTGTCCAACGTTCCGGAAGACCTGCGCTACACGGCTGACCACGAATGGGCGAGATTGATCGATGGTTCGACCGTGCGCATCGGGATCACCGATTACGCGCAGAGCTCGCTCGGCGACATCGTGTTCGTGTCCGTGCACGAGGTGGGCGCGGCCGTCTCGGCCGGCGACACCTTCGGAGAGGTCGAGAGCACGAAGAGCGTCTCGGATCTCTACTCGCCGATTTCGGGCACGGTGACCGCGCGCAACGAGGGCCTGGACGGCGCCCCGGAGTCGGTGAACGCCGACCCGTACGGCGAGGGTTGGATCGCCGAGATCGAGGTCGCCGACGTGGCCCAGCTCGAGGCGTTGCTGGACTCGGCCGCATACCGCACGCTCACTGGCGAGTGAGCATCGCAGCGAGCGCCAGCGAGCGAGGAGCGGAGCGAGTTGGCAGATGGCGAGTGAGCTCGACCTCGCGTTGACCCTTGGTCGGGGTCGAACTAGGCTCGCGGCACATGGTCGAGCACGGTCTCCGATCATCGCGCAGCGATCGGTCGGTCGGATTTGCGATACAGCGAAAGGGCGAACTGAGCGTGTTCTGCACCGTGTGTGGCACCGAGAACTCACCTGACAACCGCTTCTGCACCCATTGCGGCGCGCCGTTGAACGTTGAGTCCGCCGGATTGCCGAACGGCCCGGACGCGACCTCGATCTTCAGCTCCCCGGCTGGCGCGCCGGCGGCGGGCTCGGCGGCCGACGTCGACGGGGAGTTCTCGACCGAGGCGCATCAGCGCGCGGTGGACGCGCTTACGCCCGGCTCGGCCCTGCTCGTGGTCAAGCGCGGGCCGAACGCGGGCAGCCGATTCCTGCTAGATCAGGACGTCACCACGGCGGGTCGCCACCCGGAAAGCGACATCTTCCTCGACGATGTGACTGTGTCGCGCCGTCATGTGGAGTTCCGACGAGACGGGCTGGGCTTTGCTGTTTACGACGTCGGTAGTCTGAACGGAAC
>JAOPUY010000260.1 GCA_025963265.1 Frankiales bacterium
TCCATTCGTGTGTAGCGTAATGGACCGTGGAGTCCACCACGATTCGTCCGAGCTCTGGAGCCGCACATGACTGACCGCTTGAAGGACAAGACCGCACTGATCACCGGGGCGACCAGCAACATCGGACGAGCGATCGCGACCGCGTTCGCCGCCGAGGGAGCTCAGGTCGTGGTCTCAGGCCGGAGCGCGCAACGCGGCGGCGAGGTGGTCGCCGAGATCCGCGCGGCCGGTGGCCGGGCTGATTTCATCGCCGCGGACCTGGACGGCTCGGCGGCAGTGTCCGCCGCTCTGGCCGCCGAGGCGACCCGCGTGCTCGGCGGCCGCATCGACATCCTCGTGAACAACGCGGGGATCTTCCCGGGCGCCGGCACCGCGGCCACCGACGAAACCAGCTTCGACGAGGTGTACGCGGTCAACGTCAAAGCGCCGTTCTTCCTGACCGCCGCGATCGCTCCGGCGATGGCGGCGCGAGGGGACGGCGCGGTAATCAACCTCGGATCCTGGATCGCGCGCCTCGGCATCCCGGTCGGCGCCTTGTACAGCTCGACTAAGGGCGCCGTCGAGACGCTCACCCGGGCGTGGGCGGCCGAGTTCGGGCCCGCCGGGGTTCGAGTCAACGCGATCTCACCCGGCGTGGTCCGCTCACCGGAACTGCCTCAGGACGTTTCCCATCCCGGCGAGGCGATGATGAACGGCACCCCGTTCGGCGGTAGCGGCAGCCCGGACGCCATCGCCCACGCGGCCGTTTACCTCGCCAGTGACGAGGCAAAGTTCGTGCAGGGCACGGTGATCGACGTCGACGGCGGTCGGGTCGCGGTCGCCGTCATCGCGTCCTAGCAGCCGCCGCTAGGTAGAAACGCTAGGTAGAAACGCTATATAGAACGCTATGCAGAAATGCTATGCAGAAATGATCTGTAGCAACGATCTGTGGAAACGATCTGTAGAAACGAGGTGTAGAAACGGACCATGGCCGGCGACGAACCAACCGAGGGCCGCCCGATCGCCGGCACGCGGGCGTTCTTCGGGCCGCGCGCCGCTGGCTGGGAGGACCGGTTCCCCGACGACGGACCGGCTTATGCGGCCGCTGTCCGCGCGCTGGACCCGCCGAGTGGCGGGGTCGTGTTGGACGCGGCATGCGGCACCGGGCGGGCGTTAGAACCGCTCCGCGCGGCGGTCGGGCCCGCTGGCGTGCTCCTCGGCCTAGACGTCACGCCCGAGATGCTGGGCGACGCGCTCTCGCGCGGACGGGGGACACTCGCCACGCTGGTGCTCGCCGACGTCACCCGGCTGCCACTGGCCACCGGCTCGGTCGACGCGATCTTCGCGGCCGGCCTCGTCTCCCATCTGGCCGATCCCGTCCAGGGGCTCGGTGAGCTCGCGCGGGCCACCCGGGCGGCGGGCCGGCTGGCGATCTTCCATCCGATCGGACGCGCCGCCTTGGCCGCTCGACACGGCCGCCAGCTCGAGCCGAGCGATGTGCGCGCGCCGGATCGGATCGCGGCGACGCTGGCCGCGGCGGGTTGGCGCCTCGACTACCTCGACGACGGGCCGCAGCGCTACCTGGCGCTGGCCGGTCGGGTGGCCGGCCCGAGATCCAGCAGTTCCTCGTAGAAGCCGCCGATGCCCAGCTCGCGGTCGACCAGGTGGATCTCGAGGATCCAGTGGCAAAGCTGTCCGGTGCGGTCCCGGCGGCGCATGGGTCGGTCGCTACCGGCGGCGATGTAGAACTCCAGCTCATCGCCGATGATCTTCTCGTGCGGGAACTCGCCGACGAGGTGCCCGGCATGGGTGTTCCCGAACTCGAAACCGGTGGTGGCCGCGAGTCGGAGCACCTGCTCGAACAGCTGCTCGCCAGTGACGTCCGGCTGGGCCAGGAAGAAGTCCCGGGCCTGGTCGAAGACCATCGGCAAGGCGTCTCGCAATCCGAGCTTGACGGGGTCTGAGCCCAGCACATAGGTGCGGCCGAAGTCAGCCTCCCACTCCTGGAAGATCGGACCGAAGTCGCAGAACACGATGTCGTCCGCGCCGATGACCCGGTCCGGCGGATTCTGCCGGTACGGCTCGAGCGTGTTCACCCCGGCCCGCACGATGCGCTTGTGCCAGAAGCGACTCACCCCGAACAGCTCGGCGGCCAGGTCGCGGATGGCGTCGCTGGCCACGCTCTCGCGGGTCCCCGGCGTGATGACCTCGCGCGCGGTCACCGCGGCGAACAGTTCGACCGCCTGGGCCTGGGCTGCCAACAGCCGCTCGGCGCGCTCGGCATCGGTCTTGCTCACTGCGGCCTCGGTCATGGTGAGCACGATAGCGGAGCTTTGCCCCTCAGTCGTAGGGGTTCTTCGGTTGAGCGATCGCGGTGACCGAGGACGCACGCAGCCGGGGGGTTGCGTTGGCATCCGTGCCCACGCCGGCGAACGTCCCGGTCACCTGCACCCAGGATCCGACGCTCGGCGATGGTGCGGTGGAGAGCACTGTCACCATCCCGGTGCTCGCGTCGGCCGCGCAGCAGGTGATGATCAGCCGGGCCAGCGTGAACCCGCCGCTTTGCTGCTTCTGCACGAAGCCGACCAGGGTGAGCTGCCGCCCCGCGAGCGCCGCCGGATTGTCGGTGGAGAGCAGGATCAGAACCAGAATGGGCAGGTCGACTGGGGCCGAGCCGGCGTCCAGATGAGCGTTCCGGCCGGTGGCCGCGGCATTCACCGGCGGGGCGTGGTTGGCGGTGAACTCGCCCAGCGCCGGTGGCGCGATGATCAACACGGCCACCACTGGAGCTAAGACCAGCCAGGCGGTCCGCGGAGCCGCGCCGTGGGTGTGGGTGTGCCCAACCCCCGCGCCGTCGCTGTGAGTATCGCTGTCGCTGTCGCTGTCGCTGTCGCTTTCGCTCACGCAGTCGCCGTCATGGTCAGCGGGCGCTTCGCCGGCCGCCCGTCCGGTGGCCCGGACTTGGGCCACGATGGACCAGACAGCCAGCAGCAGAAGGGAAATCCCGGCCAGCAGCACCCACGGCCGCGCCACTGGACGGACGTAGAGCAACAGATCGTCCGAGGCTCCTAGCTTCACCAGCGCCGCTCCGAACAACAGCAGCGTCAGACTGGAGATGCCGCCGGTCACCGGTTTCCTCCGGCCGCGAGGCTCGGCCTAGTCACAGCAGGATTCCTCCGATCAGCGCGGCCGACAGGCAGGCGGTCACCGCGGTCAAGGGCGCGAACCGCTGGGTGAACTGCCGTCCGAACGTGCCCAGCTGCATCGCGATCAGCTTCACGTCGACCGCCGGCCCGACGACCATGAACGTCAATCGAGCGGTGAGCGAGAACTGGGTCAGGCTGGCGGCGACGAAGGCATCAGCCTCCGAGCAGACCGCGAGGATGACCGCCAGCAGGGCCAGCGCCGGAATGGCGATCGCCTCGTGCTGCGCGAAGTGGGCCAGGAAGGACCGGGGGACGCTGACGTTCAGGGTGGCGGCCGCCGCGGCGCCGACAGTCAGAAACCCAATGGCCTGGGTGACGTCGTGAGCGGCGATCGCTCGTGCCCGTTCCCACGGACTGGCATCGGGGAGTTCGATGAACCTGTTCGGCAAAGGCGAATCTCGTCCGAGGCGCTGCCAGAGCCAGCCCACCAGCACCGAGGTCAGCAGCGACGCGGCGGCTCGGGCCGCGACCATGATGGGGTGGCCGGGAAAGGCGACGGCGGTGGCCACCAGCACCACTGGATTGATCGCCGGCGCCGAGAGCAAGAAAGCGACGGCTGGACCGCGGGCGACCCCGCGGCGCATCAGACTGGCGGCGACCGGAACGGATCCGCACTCGCAGCCGGGCAGCGCCGCACCGGCGAGCCCAGCGAGCGGGACCGCGAACTCGGGCCGGCGGGGCAGCGCGCGCTGGAAAAAGGCGGCCGGCACGAACACGGCGATGGCTGTCGAGACCCCGACTCCCAAAGCCAAATACGGCGAGGCCTGGACGCAGATGGCCACGAAAACGGTCGTCCACGCAGCCACCGCCGGAGTGGCCAGCGCG
>JAOPUY010000313.1 GCA_025963265.1 Frankiales bacterium
GTCATCGGCTCGGGTACTGGCATCAGCTAGATGACTCACCGTCCGCCTCGGTCGCGGAGGCGGTAGGGAAATCAAACAGCGGCTGGGCCTGTCACACCGACTTGTGTGCGTGATCGGTGGGGCCAAGCAGAGACACAGCACGCTGCGCCCGGAGAAGACCCATCAAAATGACGAAGGACCCGGGTTCGATTCCCGGCACCTCCACAATCGACAAGACCCGCCCAGCAGTATCGGGCGGGTCTTGTCGATTGTTGGCCGTTGACCCGCGGGAATCGGGAGGAGGCCGTGAGGAACGAGCGGCCGACGGATCCCGGCACCTCCCGCGAGCGCCGGCGGTGGCGCTACTGCCGCCGTAGCGCCGAAAGGCAACTGCCGCAGGCCAGCGCTCGTTCCGCGAACGGGATCTCGGGGAACAAGTACATGCCCTCGGTCTCAAGCCCGCAGGCGGTGTTGGAGTCGCCGGCCCGCGCGGCGTGGTTGACCCCGGAGGTCAGGCTGTCGTTCGGGCGGTAGGAGTAGCTCTCGCGCGAACGGCGGACCGTGCGGGGATCGTTCGGCGGATCAATAGTCGCGGTGATGTAACCCATGAGCGGATTGCTGCTGCCTTCCACGATCGGTAGCTCTCCCCGTGTCACGTCGCCATGCTGGCGTGGCTCACCCCGACGCTGCTGGTCGAACGCTCCCGGCGTGATGCCCGGTACGGCAGACGCATCTGCCGTTTCGCTGGTGATCATAAGACGGACGAGCGGCGATCTGGACGAAATCTCGGTTTTGTTTCTATGGGGAAACCCACATATCTCACAATAGTCGTAGAAAAACTACGACTTTCGATACAGCGCACTGCCCCTAAGCCGACCCCGAGCTGATCGCGGCAGCAATCAAACGGCCGGTCGGCTGTCCACCGGGCAGGGCCGCGAGAGGCCGAGCAGCGAGGCGCGCGGCACCGAGATCAGCACCGTGTCGTCGCGGCGAGCGGCCCCGCGGATCGCCATCGCCAGTTCCAGGCCGTCCGCGCCCTCCAGCAGATAGGCCGACACGCCGGCCGAGATGAGCTCGAGGATCAACGCTGGCTCCTCGCGCAGAGCCAGCATGACGATCCGGGTGACCGGACTGGCTGCGCGCACGGCGGTCGCGGTGGCGACTGGGCCGTCGCCGGGCAGCTCGACGTTGAGGACGAGCACGTCGGGTTGGCAGTCCAGCGCCACGCTCACCGCGTCGGCCGAGGATGAGCCTTGCCGGGTCACGGCCAGGTCGGCGCTGTCGTTGACCAAGCTGATCAGCCGGTTGCGGGAGCCCACGCAGTCGTCGATCACCGCGACCCGGATCGGCGTCGTCACCGCGGGCCGGTCCCGGTCGGCGGGATCTGCACGCGAACCGCGACCAGCGAGCCCTCGCCCGGCGCGCTCTGCATCGTCAGCGTGCCGCCTAGCAGCTCGGCGCGCTCGCGCATGGAGTCCAGCCCGACGTGGCGGTGGCGGGCCAGCGTTCGCTCGAGGTCGAATCCGCACCCGTCGTCGCGCACCGAGGCGGTCAGCTCAGAGGCCGACACCTTGACCTCGATCAGCACTCTCTCGGCCCGGGCGTGCGAGATCGCGTTGCGGAACGCTTCGCGCAGCAAGAGGAAGACTTCCTCGGAGTAGGCCGCCGACAAGGTGTCGACCGGCCCCTCGACCCGGAGTTCGGCCGCTGGCACCGGTGGGATCGTGTCCAAGTAGCGCTGCAGCGCGGCCGTCAATCCGATCGCCCCCGCGCCCTCGCGCAACTCGGCGGACAGGCCGCGCACCAATCGAAGCACCTCGCGCATGGACTTCTGGGTCGCGGCCAGCTTTCGATCGGCCTGCTCGGGATCGGTCACGGCGTAGACCTCGTACAGCTCTAGGCCCTGCAGCGCCACCGCGACCGCCGGGGCGGCGACGTCGTGCAGATCGCGCGAGACCCGTCGTCGCTCGTCCTGGTTGGCCGCTTGGGCCTTCGTCAGGACGACGTCGATGTAGCTCAGCGCGGCCATGGACATCCGATCCATGATCGTCCGGTTCAGCAACAGCGCGGCGTCGCGGTCGGCTCGCTCGTGACCCAGGACGGCCAGGCGGTCCGAGACCGCGGGCAGCGCCGCCTGGAACATCAACGCGGCGGCCCGCAACGACTGGGCCGGATTAGCGCCGGTCGCCGCGCGCGCCTTGCCGATCTGGGCGCTCAGATCGAGGTCGTCGGCCGGCGACTCGGCCGCCGCGATGGACGCGTCCGGTCCGGTGGTCACGTCCGGCGCAGTAGCCGGGGACCAGCGCAGGGTCGGCGCGAGCGCGTCCAGCACGCTGAACAGCTGGGCGACGACCTGCTGGACGACGGATTCCGAACCCAGCAGGGGGCTACCGGCCTCGCTGAGCAGCCCCAGGTATCGAGCCTTGATGTCCTCGCCGAACTCCTGTCGGGATCGCCCGCCCGCGGATGGCTCAGGGATCTCGGCGGCCGGACACATGCTTGCCCCGTCCCTTAGCCGATATGGACACAACGTCGGTGATCGGGCAATCCTAACGCGGGTCCGCGGCGGCGCGAGCCGGTGCGCTCGGGCGCCCCTAGCCGTCCCAGCAGTCCTAGTCGTCCCAGCCGTCCTTGTCGTCCCAGCCGTCCTAGTCGTGCCAGCCCTCGTCGCCGCCGAAGCGATCGCGGCCATCACAGCGCGATCGAGATGTTGGCGAGGTATTGGGTGGTCAGGAACACCCGATAGGACAACCGTCGTCGGCCTCGGGTGGCGGCGCGCGCTGAAGAAGCGAGAGTGACGGTGAGGCCGAGCGAACCGCCTAACAACAGGCACGCGGTGCTCAGGCCGCTGCCGAGGGCCAGCGCCAACCCGAGGGCCCCGGCCGACATCGCGATCGCGAGGACGGCGATCAGCGTGCGCGCTCGTTCCCGTCCCAGCAGCACCGGCCAGGTGCGGCGCCCGGCGGCGGCGTCGCCCTCGATGTCGGAGAAGTCTTTGCAGGCGCAGCACAAACCCACCCACAGGGCCACAGCGAGGCCGGTGATGATCTCGCTGGCGCTGAGCGACCCGCGAGTCGTCCAGCCCGCGCCGTAGGTCACGGCAGCGCCGGCTCCGATGACCACTCCGAAGCCGATCGGGTCCTCTTTCCAGGACGGCCCGGCCGAATAGGCCCATCCGACGAGCAGGAAGACCAGGGCCAGCACCACCAGCACCAGCCCTTGCCGGGCGAGCAGGGCCGTCCCCACGATGCTCAACAGGACGCAGCAGGTCAGCGCGGTCTGCGGCGCCAGTCGGCCGGCGGCGATCGGACGTCCCGAGAGGTTGAGGACGTCGGCGGCCACGTCGGTGACCCCGTTGAACACGTAGATGGCCACCGATAGGCAGAGCCAGCCCAGCAGGGCGAGGCCCGCGCGCAGGCTGGGCCGATAGAGCAGGTCCGAGGCCACCACGAACCGCAGCGCGAAGACGAACTGCACCGGCGGTCGTGACTCGGCCAGCAGGTCTCGGGCCAGGCGCAGGCCGTCCCCGAGGTGGACCGGCACGGCTGTCACCGCCGTCAGCGACCCGACGACGCGGGGCCGGGGGAGCGAGCGTTGGACGGCGGTTGCGCTCAGATACGGCTGCCGGTGAAGCGAGACGTCGGAGGTCATGGCCGCAACCTTCGGCCGTCGAAATGCTCACCACATCCGACTGACGCCCAGTTTTCCTGCGCTGTTCGGCCTGTCTTCCGGCTACTACTTCCGGTGTAGCGGGTGGCCCGGCAACCCAGCCCGTCGGCGGCGATATCCGCGCGGGCGTTGGCTGCGGGAGCTCTGAGCGCGTCGTAGTGGGACTACGACCTTTGGCACATCGCCGGTCAGACTTTGGGCTCACTTATGCCTGCGACGGTTGTCAGGCCCGGGGACCGGCTGGCACATTCTGGTTTGGGGCCGGTGGCCTCAGGTACAAAGCCGTGTCGCGCTCGGCTCGCGCTTGGCCTCAACCGCATCCCGTTGACGAGGCGAAGCCGCGGGCGGGCGCGGCACGGCAATCAGAGCAGGCCGAGCTCCTGGGCCTTGCGCACGGCGTCCAAGCGAGACTTGGCCCCGAGCTTGCCGTAGATATTGGTCAGATGCCGTTTGACCGTTCCCTCGCTGATGTATAGCGCTTTGGCGATGTCCCGGCTGCTCTTGGCCTGGCTGAGCAGGGTGATCACCTCCGACTCCCGGATCGAGATCGGCGAGACGGTGCTGACCCTGGTCTGTCGAGCCAGCCCGAGCACCGAGGACCGCGCGACGGCGACGAGCACCGTGTCATCGCGGCGAGCCGCTCGGCGGATGGCGGTCGCCAGTTCGAGCCGATCGGCGCTCTTGAGCAGGTAGGCCGACGCGCCGGCGTCGATCAACTCGAGGATCAAGGCTGGATCGTCGTGCATCGTCAGGATGACGATCCGGGTGGCCGGACTGGCCATCCGAATCGCCTTGATGGTCGCCGCCGGCCCCTCGCCCGGCAGCTCCACGTCCAGCACCACGACATCGGGTTTGGCCCGCTCGGCCAGGGCAATCGCCTCCGGCCCGGTGGCGCCCTGCTCGGTCACCTGCAGATCGGTGACCGTCTGCAGCAGCTCGACCAGGCCGTCGCGGAAGAGCTGGTGGTCATCGACGACGGCGATGCGGATCGGTTCGGTCACGGCGCTGACGCTACCAATGCCGCCCGGATTGTTCAGCCGGTTAGGAAAGCTTGAGCACGTCGAGGGCCCAGGCCAGCAGCAGGGCCGTCTCCCGCCACGCGTCGTAGCGCCCGCTGCGCCCGCCGTGGCCGGCGTCCATCTCGGTCTTGAGCAGGATCCGGCCGGATTCAAGCGCGGTCGCCCGCAATCTCGCGACCCACTTGGCGGGCTCGGTGTAGAAGACCCGGGTGTCGTTGAGGGAGGTCATGGCCAGAATCGCCGGGTACCGGGTCGCTCGGACGTTCTCATACGGCGTGTAGGACTTCATGTAGTCATAGACCGCCTTGTCGGCCAAGGGGTTTCCCCACTCCTCCCACTCGGTCACGGTCAGCGGCAGCGACGGGTCGAGGATGGTCGTCAGGGCGTCGACGAACGGGACTTGGGCGATGATGCCGGCGAAGGCCTGCGGCGCGAGGTTGGCGACCGCGCCCATGAGCAGGCCGCCGGCGCTGCCGCCCTGGGCCACGATCCGTTCGGGGGTGGTCCAGCCGCTGCTGACCAGATGCTCGGCGGCGGCGATGAAGTCGGTGAAGGTGTTGCGCTTAGCCAGCATCTTGCCCTGGTCATACCATTGCCGGCCCATCTCGCCGCCGCCGCGGACGTGCGCGATCACGTAGACGACACCCCTATCCAGCAACGACAATCTCGGAATCGAGAAGTACGGGTCGACCGAGTGCTCGTAGGAGCCGTAGCCGTAGAGCAGCACCGGCGCGTTGCCGTCCGGGGCGACGTCCGCCCGGGCCACGAGCGACAGCGGGATGCGGGTGCCGTCGGCGGCGGTGGCCCATTCGCGGTACTGGCGGTAGGCCGAGAGGTCGACGTCGCCCAAGACGGCCTGCTGCTTGCGCAGCGCGAGCTCGCCGCTGGCCAGGTCGTAGTCATAGACGGTGTTGGGCGTGATCATCGAGGTGAAGGAGAACCGGTAGCTGTGGGCCGTCCATTCCGGGTTGCTGCCCGGGGAGAGGGTGTAGATCGGCTCGTCGAACTCGATCGGCGCCGGCTCGGCCAGCTCGCCCCCCTCGCGCCGCAGCACCGACAGCGCGGTCAGCCCGTCGCGGCGTTCGAAGAGGATGACGTGGTCGGCGAAGGCGTCGACCCCGAGCAAACGCCGTTCGGGGGAACCGGCGATGAGCGTGCGCCAGTGTTCGTGGCCGGGCGTGGCCAACGGGGCGGTGGCCAGGCAGAAGTTCTCCGCGCCGTCGTTGTGGACGATGAGCAACTGGTCGCCGGCGTGCTCCACGTCGTACTCGACGCCCTCGCGCCGCGGGGCGACGACCACCGGGTCGGTGGTGGGCTGGTGAGCGTCGATCAGCCAGACCTCGCTGGTCAGCTTGCTGCCGAGTGAGATCAGGATGGCCTGGCTGTTGCGGGTGAGGTTCACCCCGACCCAGAATCGCTCGTCCGGCTCGGAGAAGACCACGACATCCTCGGCCGGATCGGCGCCCAGCGCGTGACGCCACACCTTGTCCGGTCGCCACGCGTCGTCGACGGTGACGTAGAAAAGTTGGCTGCCGTCGGCCGACCAGGCCGAAGAGTAGGACACGCCGCTGATCTGATCGGGCCGGTCCGCGCCCGAGGTCAAGTCCTTGACGCGCAGCAGAAAGCGCTCGTCGCCGCTGAGGTCGACTGAGTAGGCCAGCAGGGTTCCGTCCGGGGACGTGTTCACCGTGCCGAGTGAGAAGAACTCCGAGTCGCCGGCCAACTCGTTGCCGTCCAGCAAGATTTGCTCGCCGGCTAAGGCGCCTTCGCTGCTGTCACCGTCGCCGGTGTCACCGTCGATCGCCGGAGGCTCGTCGCCGGTCGCCGGCACCCGGCAGTGGATCGAGTACTGCTGACCGGTGACCGTGCGCGAGTAGTACCAGTAGTCGCCGCGGCGGGTGGGAACGCTGAGGTCGGTCTGCTGGGTGCGGGCCGAGATCTCGTCGAAGATCTCCTGTTGGAGACCGGCGAGATGGGCAGTGGCGCCGTCGGTGTAGGCGTTCTCGGCTTGCAGATAGCTGATAACCGCCGGATCGGTTTTATCGCGCAGCCACTCGTAGTCGTCGACGAACGTCTCGCCGTGGTGAACGCGTTCGACAGGCTTGCGGGCAGCGATCGGGGCGGTGGTCTCAGACACTCTTCGAGGCTACCGCCGCCTCGTTTAGGCGGGGGCGCGATGCGCGGCCAGCACCGCGTCCAGCGCGGCTAGTTCGGCCCGTAGTTCGGCCGCGCGCTCCTGCGCCTCGGCGAGGGCGGTCTCGTTCACTTCCGCGACCGCCTCGGTGATCGGCGGCTGATCGAGCAAGGACGCCACCGCGGTCACGACGCCGGGGGGCACCGGCGTCGACCTAGTGACGGATTTCGCGCCGCGGGTCGCGCTGACGGTCCAACTCGCGCCGGTCGAGGTCAGGGTCACGGTGACTTTCGACGGGACCGCGGCCTTCTTGCGGGCGCGGGCGGGCGCCCGCGGCGTCGCGGATTGCGGGGCGGGCGCCGACCCCGCGGGCACAGACCCGGCGGT
>JAOPUY010000330.1 GCA_025963265.1 Frankiales bacterium
GGCCCGCTGGGCGCGGGCGGCGAGGCTCATGGCTGGCTGGGATTCATGGCTGGAACCGGTATCCCATGCCGGACTCGGTGATCAGATGCCGCGGCCGGCTGGGCTCGCGTTCGAGTTTGCGGCGCAGCTGGGCCATGTAGATCCGGAGATAGCTGCCCTCGGTGTTGTCGGGCTCGCCGCGCAGATGGGTCAACAGCTCGCGGGCGCTGACTAGGACCCCAGGCCGGGTCAGCAAGACCTCCAGCATCCGCCATTCGGTCGGAGTCAGGTGGATCGGCGGCCCGACCTCGCCCTCGGCGCGCGTGATTAGCCGCGCCGCCAAGTCGACGCTGATGCCGTCCAGCTCGATCACCGGCAACGCGGGTGAGGGACTTGACCGGCGCAGGACGGCCCGCACCCGGGCGAGCAGTTCGTTCATGTCAAAAGGCTTCGTCACGTAATCGAGGGCGCCCAGGTCCAGCGCGACGATCTTGTCGCTGTTGCCGCTGCGGGCCGACAGCACGATGATCGGCAGCTCGGGGTGAGTCATCCGGAGCCGTCGGATCGCCTCGAGGCCATCCATGTCCGGCAGCCCCAGGTCCAGCAGCAGCAGGTCGGGCCGGCCGGCCTCGGCGATGGCCAGCGCGTTGGCGCCGTCGGCCGCCGTGCTGACCTGAAAGCCCCGGTGGGTCAAACTCAACACGAGCGCGCGCAGCAGTTGCGGCTCGTCATCGACGACCAGCACGTGGCTCATGGGCTGAGGGCAGCCGCGGTCTGGCCCGCGGTCTGGGCCGTCGCCGCCGGCAGCGTGATGCTGACCATCAGCCCGCCGCCGGGGGTCTCCTCCAAGGAGATCCGGCCGCCCATGGCATCGGTGAAGCCACGGGCGATGGCCAGCCCGAGCCCGACGCCGGCGCCGGTGCTGACCGATCCGTCGTCGCGCCGTTGAAAGGCCTCGAACACGGCCTCGCGCGCGGCGGCCGGGATGCCCGGTCCCTGATCGATGATGCGCAGCTCGACCTGGCCGCCGAGGCTGGTGGCCGTGGCCAGCACGGCCTTATCCGGCGGGCTGTAGCGCAGGGCGTTCTCGACGACGTTCGCGATCACACGTTCCAGCAGACCCGCGTCGGCCAGGACCTCGGGCAGATCCGGCGAGACGTCGATCTCGATGCTTGCGCCGCGGGTGCCGGCCACCGCGTTGCTCAGCACGTCCTCCAAGCCCACCGCCTGGTTGTTGACCGTGAGCACGCCGGCCTGAATCCGTGAGAGGTCCAGGAGATTGGTGACCAGCCCGGTCAGCCGATCCAGCGCGCTGTTGGCGTTGAGCAGCAGCTCGTGGCGGTCCTCCTCGTTCCAACTGACGTCGTCGGCCACCAAGCTGGAGATCGCGATCTTGGCCGAGGCCAGCGGCGTGCGCAGGTCGTGACTGACGGCGTTGAGCAAGGCCGTGCGAGTTCGATCGGTCTCGGCGTACTTGTCGGCCGCCTCGGCCGCCGCGCTGAGTTGGCGCTGACGGTAGGCCACGGCGACCTCGGTCGCGAACGCGGCCAGCATCCGCTGGTCCTCGGCGGCGAGCTTGCGACCGCGCAGCACCAGGGCCAGGTCATCGCCGATGGGAATGTCGGTGTCGCCCTCGTCGGGTCGTTGGCAGGGATTGTCGCCGACGCTGGCGATGCTCGACCAGGTCCCGCGCAGGCTGCTGCTGCCGTTGGCTCGGCCGGCGGGGTTCACGCTGGCCGGCGCCGCGGTCTCGCGCCGGAGCAGGCACACGCTGCTGACGGCAAAGGTCTCCTGAATTCGCGCCATCAGCGCCGGAAGGGCCTGCTCGCCGCGCAGCAGGCTGCCGGCCAGGGTGGACAACGTCTCGGCCTCGGCGTTCGCCCGGGCCGCCTCGCTCGTCCGCCGGGCGGCCCGGTCCACGACGCGGGAGACCAGCGAGGCGGTGCTGACGAAGACGACCAGGGCCAGCACGTTCTCGGGGGCCGAGATCGTCAGGCGGTGCACCGGTGGCACGAGGAAGTAGTTGACCAGCACGCTCGCGGCCACCGCGGCCACGAACGCCGGGTAGAACCCGCCGATCAGGCTGGTCACCACGACCGCGAGCAGGAACAGCAGCAGGTCGCTGCCCAGGCTCAACTGGCTGCGGGTCGCGGTGCCGATCAGCACCAGGACGGCGAGCAGCACGCCACCGACGAGCAGCCCGGTGAGCCGACGGCGCACGGTGAGACCGCCGGACAACCGGGGCAGCACCCGGCCCTTGCCCACGAAGTCGTGGCCGACCACGTGGACGTCGATCGAGCCGGACAACCGGGTGATCGTCATGCCCGTCCCGGGGCCGGTCAGGCCGGCCACGACCGGATTGCGCCGGCTGGCCCCGATGACGATCTGGGTCGCGTTCGACGCCCTGGCGAACCCCAGCACAGCCTCGGCCACACCGTCGCCGAGCACCGAGTGGTAGCTGCCACCGAGGGACTCCAGCAGCGACCGCTGGCGTTCGAGCACGGCCACGCTCGAACCAGACAGACCGTCGCTGCGCACGACGTGCACGGCCAGCAGTTCGCCGCCGCCGACCCGCGCCGTGATGCGGGCGGCCCGGCGGATCAACGTGTCACCCTCGGGGCCGCCCGTCAGGGCCACGACCACGCGCTCGCGGGTCTCCCAGGTGGCCGCGATGCCGTGC
>JAOPUY010000380.1 GCA_025963265.1 Frankiales bacterium
GCTCGAGCTGCTGGACTCCGTCGACACCCTCGTCTACACGACCGCGATCAATCCGAAGCATCCGATGCTGGCGCAGGCGCGTCAGCGGGGGCTGCGGGTGCTGCGTCGGGCCAGCGCGTTGGCGGCCATGATCACCGGCAGCCGGGCGCTGGCGATCGCCGGCACCCACGGCAAGACCACGACGACCTCGTTGCTGACGGTGGCGGCCCAGGCCTGCGGGCTCGACCCGTCCTTCGCCATCGGGGCCAACCTCTACGAGTCCGGCCTCAACGCCCACGCCGGCAGCGGCGACCTGTTCATCGTCGAGGCCGATGAGAGCGACGGCTCATTCTTGTTGCTCCGTCCGGAACTGGCCGTGGTCACCAATGTCGAGGCCGACCATCTGGAGAACCACGGCGATCTGGAAGGTGTCTTCCGAGCCTTCGAGCTGTTCGTGGACCGGATCGAGGTCGGCGGCCTGCTGGTGGCCTGCGCCGACGATCTGGGCGCCGTGCGGATCGCCGGCTACGCCCGAGCGCGCGGCGTCCGTGTCCTCACCTACGGGACGGACCCCGCGGCTGACGTGCAGGTGTCCGACATCCTCGAGCACGCCGATTCGGTCGAGTTCACCATCTCCGGCGCCGGGATAGTGCCCCGTAGATTGCGCATCGGCTCGCTGATCGGCGCGCACATGGCGCTGAACGCGAGCGCGGCCTTCGCGATCGCCACTGAATTGGGCCTGGACGCGGAGCTGGTCGAGCAGGCCTGGCGCAGTTTCGGCGGGGTGCACCGCCGGTTTGAATTCCACGGCGAGGTCGGGGGAGTGCGGGTCTATGACGACTACGCCCACCACCCGACCGAGGTGCGGGCCGAGTTGGTGGCAGCTCGCACGGTGCTCTCGGGCGAGGGGCGGCTGATCGCCGTGTTCCAACCCGGGACTTACAGCCGGACCCAGACGTTCGCCAGCGAGTTCGGCGAGGCGATGGCGGTGGCCGACATCGCCGTCGTGATGGACATCTTCCCGGCCCGGGAGGAGCCCATCCCCGGAGTCAGCGGCGAGTTGATCGCCGAGCGCATCCCGTTGCCGCCGGAGCGGGTGATCTACGAGCCGAGTTGGGGCGCGACGGCGAGCCGGGTGGCCGCGGTCGCCGGTCCCGGCGACGTCGTGGTGACCATGGGGATCGGCGATGTCCACCTGGTGTGCGCCGAAATCCTCACCGAGCTGGCTCAACGGCGCACCACCGGCGGCGCGCCATGACCGACACGGCCGCTCGCGGTCGGCCGCCGGGCCGCGCCGACCCCGGACCGAACGGCGGGAGCGGGCGCGATCTGGGCGTGGGCGGCGGCTCGTCGTCCCGCGGCCGCCGAGTGGGCGGAGTACGGGGCTGGCTCGTGCTGGTCCTGCTGCTCCTGTTGGCCGCGGTGCTCACCTGGGTGGTCGCCTTCTCCAGCGTGCTCGGCGTGGCCTCGGTCCGGGTCCGCGGGAACACGACGCTCAGCGCGGCCGCGGTGGTCCAACGGGCGGCGATCAGATCGGGGACGCCCCTGGTCCGGCTCGACACGTCTGCCGCTCGGGCCCGCGTGCTCGCCATCCCGCAGGTCAAGTCGGCGACCGTCACGACGTCCTACCCGAACACGGTGACGATCACGATCACCCAGCGAACCGCCGTGGGCTATCGCGCCGTCGGCGGCGGGCAGTCCTTGGTCGACGCGGACAACGTCGCGTTCGAACAGGCCGCCGCCGCGCCGAAGGGTCTGCCCCGGCTCGTCGCCGGCGCCAATGCGGCCGACGACGCGGCCGCGGCCGCCGTGGCCGGGGCGCTGACTCACTCGCTGGCCGTCGAGGTCGCTCAGGTGACGGCGCCGACCCCGGAGTCAGTCACCCTCACGCTGGCTGACGGCCGAGTCGTCCTCTGGGGCGGCACCGATCGGGGCGCCGATAAGGCGCGGCTGCTCTCGGCCCTGCTCGGCCAACCCGGCCGTTACTTCGACATCAGTGATCCGGACACCGTCATCAGCCGGTAGTCATCCGGCGCGAGCGAGCAAAACCCAGTAAAACCCGCGTGTCGCGGCGCGCCTGGCCGTCGGCGACCGACATCGGAACTACTTTTCCTGATAGCACTCAGGTTGACATAATACTAAGCGTCTACTTGAGGGTGAGAGTTCACTACCGACGATCGAAAGCAGGAGCAATGACTCCAACACCCGCCCTCCGGCACAGCGTGGTGGCATTGTGACGCCGCCGCACAACTACCTCGCGGTCATCAAGGTCGTCGGCGTCGGCGGCGGCGGCGTCAACGCCGTGAACCGAATGATCGAGCAGGGGCTCAAAGGCGTCGAGTTCATCGCGGTGAACACCGACGCCCAGGCGCTGTTGATGTCCGACGCCGACGTGAAGCTGGACGTCGGCCGGGAGCTGACCCGCGGACTCGGGGCCGGCGCGCAACCGGAGGTCGGCCGCAAGGCGGCCGAGGACCACCGCGATGAGATCGAGGAGGTCCTCAAGGGGGCCGACATGGTCTTCGTGACCGCGGGCGAGGGCGGCGGCACCGGCACCGGCGGCGCCCCGGTCATCGCCAGCATGGCCCGCAAGCTGGGCGCGCTGACGATCGGCGTGGTGACGCGGCCGTTCTCCTTCGAGGGCAAAAAGCGCGCCACCCAGGCCGAGGTCGGCATCGAGCAGCTACGCGCCGAGTGCGACACCCTGATCGTCATCCCGAACGACCGGCTGCTGCAGATCTCCGATCACAACGTCTCGGTGATGGACGCCTTCCGCAGCGCCGATCAGGTGCTGCTGTCCGGCGTGCAGGGCATCACCGACCTGATCACGACTCCCGGGCTGATCAACCTCGACTTCGCCGACGTCAAGAGCGTCATGAGCGGCGCCGGGTCGGCTCTGATGGGCATCGGCTCGGCCCGCGGTGAGGGCCGCGCCCGCGCGGCGGCCGAGATGGCGATCGCGTCGCCGTTGCTCGAGGCGAGCATGGAGGGCGCGCACGGCGTCCTGTTGTCCATCTACGGCGGCTCAGATCTCGGCCTGTTCGAGATCAACGACGCGGCGACCCTGGTGGCGGAGTCCGCCCACGCCGACGCCAACATCATCTTCGGCGCGGTCATCGACGACACCCTCGGCGACGAGGTGAAGGTGACCGTCATCGCCGCTGGCTTCGACTCGGGCCAACTGCCGTACAAAAAGGTCGACCCGCGGCCCGAGGCGGCCGGCAACTCCTCCGTGACCGGGGGCGTTGGCAGCCCGGTCGGAGACTCGGGAGCGGCCGGCTCGCCTGGCTCCGGCAGCCTTGCCGGCCAGCCCGCCGGGGGCGCCCCGGGCGTCCGCCCGACCAATCCCGGCGGCGCGACCTGGACGCCGTCCACCCTCACTCGCAAGCCGGTCAGCCTGGACGACGAGGAGCTAGACGTCCCCGACTT
>JAOPUY010000382.1 GCA_025963265.1 Frankiales bacterium
CTCGGGCTCAATGGGCGCCGGGCTGAAGAAAGCGTCGTCCGGCTCGGGCTCAATGGGCGCCGGGCTGAAGAAAGCGTCATCCGGCTCGGACGGGTACACCGGCGGCCCGTCGCCCGCTGGCAGACCCGGCTGGGCCTTGAGCCGGGCGATCTCCTCGTCGCGGACCACGATTTCCGCGGTCAGCCGGTCGATCAAATCATCGGTCTCGGCGAAGCGGTAGCCCCGCAGCGCCACTGGAATCCGCACCCGCTCCAGATCGCCGCGCTCGATCAGCCGCCCGGCGGGCAGCTCGAACGGGCGCCGATCGGACTCCGGTTTCATGGACAGGCCCGCCGGCAGTAGCGCGACGGCGGCGTAGAACAGCACGCCGGCCACGATCAGGGCGATCAGCGCGTAGCCGATGAGGACAGTCACCGGACGATCCTGACATGCCGACCTGTAGGTCGGAAATCGCGCACCCTAAGAGTCTGCCCTGCGGTCGGGTTGGCCGAGCGGTTTGCCCAGTTGTTCGTTCAGCTGCTCGCCCAACTGCTCGCTCAGCGTTTCGCTCACCGGCTGGACGCTGGCGATGATCGCGAAGGCCTCGGCGATGTCCGAGCACTGGTGCAGTGCGTCCAGGGCGGTCTGACGGACGAACCCGGAGCCGACGAGCGAGTGAAGAAAGTCCCACAGCGGGGCGTAAAAGCCGGCCGGGTCGAGCACGATGACCGGCTTGGGATGCATGCCCAGCGAGCTGGCCGTCCAGACTTCGAAAAACTCTTCCAGGGTGCCGATGCCGCCGGGCAGCACCAGGAACGCCTCGGCGTGGGCGTCCATCACCGCCTTGCGCTCGCGCATGGTCTCGACGACGACCAGCTCGTCGGCGTCCACATCGGCGACCTCCCAGCCCACCAGGTGCTGCGGGATGACGCCGAGGGTGTGCGCGCCGTGGGCTCGGGCCGCCGCGGCCACCGCCCCCATCATCGACACCCGTCCGCCCCCGGAGACCAGACTGTGGCCGCCGCGCCCGATCCGCTCGCCCACGTCCGCGGCGAGCTGCAGAAAGCTGGGATCGATCTGCTGCGAGGAGGCGCAGAACACGCAGACCGCGGTCATTGCGAACCCGCGGTGACGGCCGAGGTGACGGCCGAGGTGACGGCAGGGGTGAAAGCTCGGTGCATCTCAGGTGCCCGACTGATCGGTGATCTCGGGGTCGGTGGCGGCCACGTCGGACCGCCAGCCGATGCCGTCCGGATCCTCGGCGGCGCCGGCCGCCGGTGGACTCGTCTCGGTTCCCGTGCCGGTGCTGGCTCCGGTTCCAGTTCGGCTGGGCGATTCTCGATAGGGGCCGTGCGCGGCCTGGCGGGCGCGATCGGCGGCGACGATCAACTCCACTGCCTCGGGGACGCTGTCGGTGACGTGGATCAGGTCGATGTCCCGCTCGCCGATCTTTCCCTCGGCCAGCATCGTCCGCTTGATCCAGTCCAACAGCCCAGCCCAGTACTCCGAGCCGAACAGGATGACCGGAAACCGGGTGACTTTGCGGGTCTGCACCAAGGTCAGCGCCTCGAACAGCTCATCGAGGGTGCCGAAGCCGCCGGGCATGATCACGAAGGCTTGGGCGTACTTGACGAACATCGTCTTGCGGGCGAAGAAGTAGCGGAAATTCAGACCGACGTCGACCCAATCGTTGAGTCGCTGCTCGAAGGGCAGCTCGATGCCCAGCCCGACCGAGATCCCACCCGACTCAGACACCCCGCGGTTGGCCGCCTCCATGACGCCCGGTCCGCCGCCGGTGATCACCGCGTAACCGGCCGCGGCCAGCGCGGAACCAAGCTGTCGGGCGACGGCGTACTCGGGATGGTCGGGGCCGGTGCGGGCCGAACCGAAGACTGAGACCGCCGGGCCAAGCTCGGCCAGCAGGCCGAAGCCCTCGACGAACTCCGATTGGATCCGCAGCACCCGCCAGGGGTCGGTGTGCACCCAATCGGTGGGACCGGGTGAGTCCAGCAGCCGCTGGTCGGTCGTCCCGGTCTCCTCGGCGACCTGGCTGCGCCGCAAGATGACCGGCCCCCGGTGCCGCTCCGCGGGCCGCCGCCGCTGGCTGTCCTCAGTCACACGGCAACCCTAGCGGCCGGGGTCAGCGGGCGAGGAAGGCCAGCAGGGCGCGTTCGGCCTCGGTGATCGCCGCCAGCGACACTGACTCGTCTGATGTGTGAGCCAGGTTCGGATCGCCCGGCCCGAAGTTCAGCGCCGGGATGCCCAGCTCCGAGAACCGCGCGACGTCCGTCCAGCCGAGTTTCGCCTGCGCCGGCTGGCCAATCGCCTCGACGAAAGCCTTGGCCAGCACCGAGTCCAGCCCCGGCCGCGCCGGCGGGGCGGAGTCAGTCACCCGCACCGGGAAACCAGAGAACACCGAGCGCACGTGGGCCTCAGCGTCGGCCTCGGACCGGTCCGGAGCGAAACGGTAGTTGACGGTGACCGAGCAGACGTCCGGGATCACGTTCCCCGCCACCCCGCCGGAAATGGCCACCGCGTTCAGGCCCTCGCGGTACCGAAGACCCTCGACGTCGACCTCGCGCGCCTGGTACTCAGCCCGCTGACGCAGCACCGGCGCCGCGGCGTGAATCGCGTTCACCCCAAGCCAGGACCGAGCCGAATGGGCCCGCACCCCGTCCAGTTCGACGACAAAGCGCATCGTGCCCTGGCAGCCGCCCTCGACCAACCCGTTGGTCGGCTCGAGCAGAATCGCCAGATCCGCGGCCAGCAGCGCCGGCTGCTCGGCGGCCAACCGCTTCAACCCGTTGCGGGCGGCCTCGACCTCCTCGCAGTCGTAGAAGATCCAGGTGACGTCCGAGCTCGCGGCCAGCTCACCGGAGCCGATCAGGTGCGCGGCCCGCAACTGCAGCGCGACCCCGGATTTCATATCCGAGGCGCCGCAGCCGTAGAGGCGGCCGTCGGAAACCCGGCTGGGCAGGTTTCCGGCCAGCGGCACGGTGTCCAGGTGGCCAGCCAGCACGACGCGCCCAGCGGGGCCGAGGCCGGAGCGGGCGAGATCGGAACGGCCGAGGTCGGTCCGGGCGATGACGACGTTGCCCAGCCGCTGAACCGACAACGATTCGTAACGCGACAACGCGGCCTGCACCGCATCGGCCAATTGAGCCTCGTTCCCCGAGACCGACTCGACGTCCACCAGCGCTGCGGTCAGCTCAGCCGCTGGCACGTCCAATCGCAACTCGGGGGTGCTCCTCACGAGCGCTAATGCTAGTCGGCGGCGCAGCACGGGGCCGCAGTCGTTAGGGTTGTCGCTGTGACGAGCACCCGTGACACCCCAGAAGGCACCGCCGACCCCGCGTCGCGCACCGCGCACGGTTACGGCCTGGCCAGCATCGCCGCCGACGGCTCGGTGCTAGACGTCTACTACCCCGCGCCCGAGCTCGGCGAGCCGGGTTCGGCCACAGTGGACCTGACTGAGCTCGAGGCGTTGGTCGCCCACGATGACGCCCGCTCGGTCCACACCGAGGTCGTGCACCCGATCATCGACCTCGACGCGCCGCCGGCCGACGCGATCGACGTCTACCTGCGCCTGCACCTGCTCTCCCACCGCCTGGCCCAGCCCCGCACGATCAACCTGGACGGCATCTTCAGCCACTTGAACAACGTGGTCTGGACCAACTACGGCCCGTGCGCGCTGGAGAACTTCGAGCGCACCCGCACCCGATTGCGCTCCCGGGGCAACGTCACCGTGCTCAGCGTGGACAAGTTCCCGCGGATGGTGGACTACGTCGTGCCGTCCGGCGTGCGGATCGCCGACGCCGACCGGGTGCGACTCGGCGCGCACCTGGCTCCGGGCACCACGGTCATGCACGAGGGCTTCATCAACTACAACGCCGGCACCCTCGGCAGCTCCATGGTCGAGGGACGGATCTCGGCTGGCGTCATCGTCGGCGACGGCTCGGACGTCGGCGGCGGCGCGTCCATCATGGGCACTTTGTCCGGCGGCGGCAAGGAGATGGTCACCGTCGGCAAGCGCTGTCTGCTCGGCGCCAACTCCGGCATCGGCATCTCCCTCGGCGACGATTGCGTGGTCGCGGCCGGGACCTACGTCACGGCCGGCTCCAAGCTCGTGCTGCCCGATGGCTCGACCCGCAAAGCGGCCGAGTTCTCCGGGCAGTCCGGCCTGCTCTATTGGCAAAACTCGCTCAGCGGCGCGCTCGAGGTGCGCCAGCGCAGCGGCGAGGGCATCGCGCTGAACGCGGCGCTGCACGCGAACTGACCGAGCGTGGCCAGTAGCGATTCGACCAGAAGCCGGCGAGGCGGCGTCGCCCTGCTTGTCGTCGTCCTCGCCGTAGCCGGACTGGCCATCGGCGGCCGGGCCCTGTGGCGGGCGGCCCAGACCGTCGTCCAGTCCGACGGCTGCGCCTTCGGCAGCTACAACGTCGACTTGGACCGGTCCCAGAACGCCGCGATCATGGTCAGCGTCGTGATCAAGCGGGGGCTGCCCGAGCGCGCCGCCGTGCTCGTCCTCGGCGCGGCCTTGCAAGAGTCCAAGCTCGACAACATCCCGTCCGGGGAGGGCGACCGCGACTCGGTCGGGGTGCTGCAGCAACGGCCGTCCCAGGGCTGGGGCACCGCCGCCGAGCTGAGCGACGTCCACTACGCCACCGGCAAATTCCTCGACGCGCTGCTCAAAGTCCCGAACTGGCAGACCGATCCGCTGGCCGACGTCATCCAGCAGGTGCAGATCTCAGCGGACGGCAGCGCCTATGCCCGGCACGAGGCTCAGGCCCAGGCGATGTCGGACGCGCTGATGGGCACCACAGCGGCCGGGGTCAGCTGCGACTTCGGCCAACCGAGCACCGCCGCCGCGGCCAGCGCGGTCGCGACGCAACTGGCGGGCGACCTGCCGGTCAACCCGCCGACCACGTCCGGATCGAACATCACGGTGACCGGCGCCGGTTGGGCCACCGCGGCCTGGCTGGTCACCCACGGCGACAGCCTCGGCATCGATGAGGTCCGCTACGCCGGCCAGCGCTGGCAGCGTTCTAAGGGTTGGACGCAGGACGCGGCCGCCCCGGGCACGGCGGTCCTGGCCAGCCTGGCTGAACCGTCCAGCTAGCGGGTCGCGAGCGCTTCCTCAATGGACTGCCAGCCCCGCTCCAACTGGCGGGTGCTCGCGTCAAAGCTGTAGCAGCTGCCCTGCCCCGGCTGATCCACCAGCCGCTGAATCGGAGTGCCGGTGAGGTGGCACATCAGCAACGCGCCGACCCCGCCGTGCGAGACCAACAGCACGTCGCCGTCCCGTGCGGTCAGCGCCTGGTCGATCAGCGCGGCCACCGTGTCCGCGATCCGGACCTGAGCTGCCGCGGCGGTTTCCCAGCCGCGGGCGCTGACGTTCGGCCGCGCGATGAACTCCTGATAGTTGGCCCAGAATGCCGGCTCGGGCAGGTAGCCCGTCGCGGCCCGGTCGACCTCGGCCAGTCCGGGGACGACGGTCGCCCGACGTCCGACCACCTCGCCGACGATCTCGGCGGTCTGCTCGGCCTTGGTCTCTGGACTGGTGAAGATCGCCGACACCTCGGCGAACAGCGGCGCGGCGAGCCGAGCCCGCTCACGACCCCGCTCGGTCAGTCCCCACTCGGCGACCGCCACCGCGGGGTCGATGTCGACCTCGGGGTGAGTGAGGAAGTGGAACCGCACTGGAAGCGGTCAGTGGTCCGTGGCCTGCGGCGGCAGGGCCGCGATGAACGGCGGGTCGAAGTCGGTCTTGCCGACCTTCGAGGCGCCACCGGGCGAGCCGAGGTCGACGAAGAAGTCGACGTTGGCCTGGGTGTAATCGCGCCACTTCTCGGGGAGGTCGTCCTCGTAGAAGATCGCCTCGACCGGGCACACCGGCTCGCAGGCACCGCAGTCCACGCACTCGTCGGGGTGGATGTAAAGCATCCGACCGCCCTCGTAGATGCAGTCCACGGGGCATTCCTCGATACACGCCTTGTCGAGAAGGTCGACACAAGGTTCCGCGATCA
>JAOPUY010000433.1 GCA_025963265.1 Frankiales bacterium
AGGCGTTCGCCGCCCCGACGATGTCCGCGACGGACCCGTGCAGGGCCTGGCCAGGCTCGGCGTCTGGGACGGGACCACTCACCCGAGTAGCGATCCGGAGCGAAGTCTGAAACCCCGGCCGCACGTGCTGACGAATCCCCGCCAATGCGGCGGCGATCTGCTCCGGCGTCTGCTTCAACGCATACCAGCCGTCGCCCAACGCCGCCGCTCTGCGCAATGACGCTGCGCTACCACCGCCGACGAACAGCGGCACCCGCGTGGTTGGGCGAGGCGAGAAGTAGACGTCCTCGTAGCTGATGCTGTCGCCGTGGAAGGCTGGGTCCTCCGCCTCAAGCAGTTCCCGCAGCGCGGGCAGGTACTCATCCAGCAACGCTCCGCGGTGGGCGTAGGAGCTACGCAGCAGCTCGTACTCCCGCTCGACGTATCCGACCGCCACGGCCACGCTCAATCGCCCGCCGCTGAAATGTTGCAACGTCGCCACCTGCTTCGCGACCAAGATCGGGTCGCGCTGCGGGAGCACCAGGATGCCCGTGCCGATGCGGATTCGCTCCGTGCGGGCAGCGAGGAAGGTCAACGTGATCAGCGACTCGAGCAGATTCCCGAAGAAGCCCGGCGGCAGCGAATTCGGCACGAGTACGTGATCGGTGGTCCAGACTGACTCGTATCCGAGGCCCTCTGCTGTCTCCGCGATCGACACGACCGAATCGCGCGTCCCAAGGGTTCCGTAGTTTGGCAAATTCACCGCGACTAGCATCGACCGACTCCCGCCTCCCGCCGCCGACGGCGCGACTATCGGCCGGCGGACTACCCGACGAGCATCCCACGCTGCGCGTGCTTGGCGGCGTTGGTCGGTCAGCTCGCGGAGACCCCTTACAGCTTCCGGTTAATTTCACAGTTGTTTGGTGAAGCCGCGCTCGCCCCACTCGTTGGCGGCGAGGTCGAGCTGCGGCGTCCATCCGGTCGCTAGATACAGCGCCACCGCCTCGGGCTGGTTGGGCCCGGTCGTGAGCATCAGCGCTGAGTAGCCGCGTTCGCGTAGCAGCGATTCGAGCTCGGCCAGGACGCGGCGGGAAAGCCCCTCGCGGCGCCGGGTCGGATCGGTCCAGATCCGCTTCAGCCGCGCCGTCCTATCGTCGTGCCGGGTGAAAGCACCGGCGGCCACTGCCGAATCGCCGTCCACAAGCAAGACGACGCCGCCCAACGGCTCACTGAACTGGCCGGGGTTCTCGGCGTCGTCGCGGGTCACATAGGTCGCGCCGCCGGGGCCGTATCGCTCGCGATAGTCGGCGCTGATCGCAGCGTAGACCGCTGGGAGCAGGGGATCACCGGCATCAGTCAGCAGCACGCGCACCTGCCCATCCTGCCAGGGGGTGCGCCCGTTCCGGCAAGCGAGCCCGGTTGAACGGGGCCGCCGCCGCGGGCCATGGGCAGCCCGATGCGGCTAACGCGAGATTCTGTCGGGGCGCTCTGCACCGCCAGCTGACTCCCGCCTGCCTCTGGCGACCGCTCGCCCGGCGCAGCCCGGCGGCGACCGGTGCGAGGGTGGACTATGGATCGATGGTCGTCGTCGAACCTGATCGATTCGAGTTGATGGTGAGCACGGCGCTGGACGGCTTGCCGCCCAAGCTGGGTGCGGCGATGCGTAACGTCGCGGTCACTGTGGACCAGAGCTCGACGGACTTGCGGCTGCTCGGCCTTTACGTGGGCGTCCCTTTGACGGAGCGGACCTCGCAGTACTCGGCGGTGTTGCCGGACCGGATCACGATCTTCCGCCACGCGATCTGCGCCATCTGCAGCACCGAGGACGAGGTGGTGGAACAGGTGCGACGCACAGTCATACACGAGATCGGGCACCATTTCGGGATCGATGACGGCCGCCTGCACGAACTAGGTTGGTGAAGGCTCGACCGATCCGGCCACCGCACACCGCGTTTCTGAATCAGCGGGAGAGGCGGCGAGAATGGCCCTATGTTGACTCCCGAGCGCACTTCCGCCGCCGCGGCGCACCGACTACGAACCGCTCGCGTTCTTCGAGTTCAGGAGGACGCCTGCGAGATCTGGAGTGGGGTCGCAAGCAGCTCGATTCAGTTCGCGCCGACGTTCCCGGGCCCGCGGATCGAGCGCGTGTCACCCGGTCATCTGGTCGCCGTCGCCACGGATGTCGGCGGTCTCGAGGCCGTGGTCTGGAGGTGGTACGACGCAATCGTGTTGGGCCGAGAACACGACGGTTCAGTTCGGCTGTGGGAGCCAGCCCACGGTGAAGTCATCGCCCAACCGAGGGCCGCCTACCGGCCCGTCGAGCCAGGATCGAGGGCATGGGCGTCGGCCGGCCTTCCCGGCGCCGAGTGGTGGGTGGCCGCCAGCGCACGCACCGGCCCGGAGCCTGCCGACGTCGAGCTCAACGAGGTCGACCGCCTCTACACCGACAACAATTTGTGGTCGGCGGTGTTCTCGCCCGGCACCTGACCTGGTCGAACACGAATTCAGGGTCGGGTCACGTGCTCCAGCACCAGCCGGGCCACCTGGCCCGGTTGTTCTAGATGGAGGAAGTGCCCGGCCTCGTCGATGATCTGCACGTGGGCGCTGGCGGGAAGGGCGACTGCGGGCTCGTCGAGGACGTCGACGCCGATGCAGCCGTCCCGGAGTCCGTGCAGGTAGAGCAGCGGCACGTCGATCGCGCGCAGGGCCGCGCGGACGCGCCGGCTCTCGTCGTCGGAAGGTAGCGCGGTGGGATCTTGCACGTAGTACTGAGCGGCCGCCTCGGCGCAACCCGGCGGGGCCAGCGCCGCCTTCGCGTGCTGCACGTCCTCAGTCGCGTCGTAGCCGGGGGACCAGTCGGCCCAGAGGTCGGCGACGAGCGCGAAGTCGTCGCCCCGCAGTAACTGTGGACCGATCCCAAGCTGAAGGAGGTAGGAGTACCAGCTGCGACGAAGCTGCGCCCGACTGACGAGATCGACCGGGCGCTCGGCCATCGGCGGGTCCGCTGCGGCGACGGCCGCTGACCACCGGCGCGGCTCGGCCAGCAACGCCGAGTACACGGCGTCCGCTCCCCAGTCATGGCCGATGAGCACCCCCGGGCGTCCACCCGAGAGAGCCTCGTGCAGGTCATTGACGTCGCGACCGAGGGTGCCGGTGTCGTACCGCCCGTCGGCGGCCGGGCCGGACGGGGCGTAGCCGCGCATCGCCGGCGCCACCGCGCGGTAGCCAGCCTCAGCCAGCGGCCCCATCAAGTGCCGCCACGTGTGCGGCGAGTCCGGGAAGCCGTGCAACAGCAGCGCCAACACACCGTCAGCCGGTCCCTCGGTCAGGGCCCAGATCGTGCGACCACCGACGTCCACCGTCAGCGACGACGCCGTCATTTCACGGGTCCTGTGCGCTTGATGTTGGTCCATCCGGTCCAGCCGCGCTCCTCGAGCAGGCACAAGAGCCGACCGGCGATTGGCACTGAGTCGAGAAAGACTGAGTCGAGGAGCTTTGCGAGCTCGTCGCTCATCTGTTGGTCGTGGGTCGCCACCCCCTCGGCCTCAGCTGATTCGAGAAGGCCGACGAGCCGATCGGCCACCGCGACCGCCCGTGGGTCCTCCCGCTCCCAGCCGACCGCGGCGGCGAGATCGCGATAGAGCTCGAGGGTCGCCGGGTCCTCGAGCTGCTGCTGTTTCAGCTGCATGTAGCAGGGCATGTGCTCCGCGAGCTGGGCGGCCACCAGGATCCAGGCATCCCGCTCGGCCTCGATCATCAGCGGCGGCAACCCGAGTTGGTGCATCCGGTCGAGGTAGGCCACCGCCTCTGGGGGCAGGGCCAGGCTGTCGCCGGCCGCGAGTTGGCCGATCCGTTCTCGGTGCCGCTGGCGTTCCCGGATCTCGCTGCGCAGCCGGCGGTCGATGTCCGCCACCGCCGCCGCGAACTCCTCGTCACCGGCCGCCAGCAGTTCGCGCACCCGCGAGAGCGGCACGCCGGCCTCAGCGAGGGTGCGGATCCGGATGAGCTCCACGACGGCCGCGGCGTCGTAACGCCGGTAACCGGAGTGGTCGCGTTCGGGCTCGGCGAGCAGGCCTTTGGCGTGGTAGTGCCGCACGGCCCGGACCGTCACTCCGGCGTAGGACGCCAGTTGGCTGATAGTCAGCATGAACCCATTCTCCAAATGGCCCTGCTCGGCCGGTGTCAGGCCATCTTGCGGTGGTAGGTGTTCATCGCGAGGACGTAAGCGACGAGCAGCAGGGCCAGGCACCAGGCGGTGGCGATCCAGCCGTCGTCGCCGACCGGTCGCTCGGCGTAGAGGTTGCGGATGGTGTTGACAATCGAGGTGACCGGCTGATGTTGGGCGAACCAGCGCACCGGTCCCGGCATGCCGGAGGTGGGCACGAACGCTGAGCTGATGAACGGCAGGAAGATCAGCGGGTAGGAGAACGCGCTCACCCCGTCGGCCGAGTTGGCGGTCAGCCCGGGGATCACGGCGAGCCAGGTCAGCGCCAAGGTGAAGAGCACGAGGATCCCGAGGACGGCGAGCCAGGCAAGCGCCCCCGCGCCGGAGCGGAAGCCCATGGCCACGGCGACGAGTACGACGAGCGCCACCGAGATCAGGTTCGCCACGACGGAGGTGAGCACATGGCCCCATAGGAGCGCTGACCGGGCGATCGGCATCGACTGGAACCGTTCGACGATGCCGCCGGAGACGTCGGTGAACAGCCGGTAGGCGGTGTAGGCGACGCCCGAGGCGATGGTGATGAGCAGGATTCCGGGCAGCAGGTAGTTGACGTACCGGCCGCCGCCGGTCTCGATCGCGCCCCCGAAGACGTAGACGAACAGCAACAGCATGGCGATCGGGGTGATGGCGGTGGTGATGATCGTGTCTGGGCTGCGCAGGATGTGGCGGAGGGACCGCTTCAGCAGGACGGCGGTGTCACGCACGAGGTAGGTGGTCATCGCTGGGCCGCTGCCTTGTCGAGGCCGGCGTGGCCGATGATCGCGAGGAAGACGTCTTCCAGGGTCGGCTGCTTCTCGACGTACTCGATCTTGGTCGGCGGGAGCAGCCGCTTGAGTTCGGCCAGGCTGCCGTCGGCGATGATCCGTCCCTGGTGCAGGATCGCGATCCGGTCGGCCAGTTGTTCGGCCTCGTCGAGGTGCTGGGTGGTGAGCAGCACCGTGGTTCCCTGGCCGGCCAGCTCCTGGACCGTCTTCCAGACCTCGTGTCGAGACTGCGGATCGAGTCCCGTCGTCGGCTCGTCGAGGAAGAGCACGGGCGGGTCGCCGATCAGGCTCATCGCGATGTCGAGTCGGCGGCGCATGCCGCCCGAATACGTCCCGACTCTGCGGCTGGCCGCGTCGGTCAACTCGAACCGGGCCAGCAGGTCATCGGCGATTCCGGCCGGGTTCCTCAGGTGTCGCAGTTGCCCGATGAGGACGAGGTTCTCGCCTCCCGTGAGGATCTCGTCGACGGCCGCGAACTGTCCGGTGAGGCTGATCGACTCGCGCACCTTTGCCGGCTGGGTGGCGACGTCGTAGCCGTTGACGGTCGCCGTCCCGCCGTCGGCCTTGACCAGCGTGGAGAGGATCTTCACCGCGGTGGTCTTGCCGGCGCCATTGGAGCCGAGGAGGGCGAGGATGGTGCCGGCGGGGACGGTGAGGTCGAGGCCCGCGAGCACCGCGTGGTCGCCGAAGGACTTGGTGAGCCCGGCGATCTTGATGGCTGCTGTCGTGGTCATAGCGCGATCCTCCAACCTTGACCCTGCGTCAAGGTCAAGCCCACCCCGGCCATGTGCGGGGCGGGCCGATGGGAGCGTGCGTCACTGACGTGGCCGCTGTTTGGCCGACACGGATTTGATCACCAATCGCGGGCCGCGGGCGTAGGCGGCGAGGGAGAAGATCGCGTCCGACGTGCGCAGCGTCGGTCCGAAGCCGATGACTAGGAAGTTGTAGTTGTCATAGACCAGGTGGACGGCGTCGGGGAATCGGGCGGTCAGGACGGCCCGGCAGCTGCGGATCTGCTCTCGTCTATCGGGGGCGAACTTCGCGATGAAGCCGGCCAGCTCCGCCTCGGGGTTCAGCTAGCGAACCCTAGTTTCCCGCCGATGCTCGCGCACAACTCCTTCGTCCAAGCTGGCGGTCCAGGGTGAAACTCTTGAGGCCGCGACGTGGCGCTTGGTACCGTGGCGCGTGACCGGGTGGCCCATGATGGGCCGAGGCAGAGAGCTCTCCCAGTTGATCGGCGCCGTCTCCGCTAGGCGGGGGGCGGTGGTCACTGGGCCCGCTGGCGTGGGCAAGACCACCTTCGCTTTGCGCGGCGTGGAGTGGGCTGAACTGCATGGGATGGCGCACCGCCGGGTCAGTGCGACGAGGGCGGCGCGGGAGTTGCCCTTCGGGGCGTTCGCGTCATTGCTGCCGCCCGAACCGCGTGACGAGCAGACGCCGCTGGAGGACCTCGGAGCGCTGCTCGGGCACTATTGCCGGGCGATCGTCGAGGCGGCGTTAGGGCGTCCCCTGCTGGTCTTCGTCGACGACGCTCATCTCCTCGATAAGGGCTCGGCCATCTTGATGCACCAGTTGGCCCTGACGGCGGGCGCGACGGTGTTGGCCACGGTGCGGGCCGGAGAGGTGCTGCCGGATCCGGTGATCGCGCTCTGGAAGGACGGCCCGGCTGA